>JBFJWO010000245.1:0-7633 GCA_041623575.1 Gammaproteobacteria bacterium | reverse complement strand
TGTTCGCGCGCTCGAACGCGGTCACCCATGCACCGCACGTGGCCGCCAACTGGGACCTCGACGGTAACCGCGCCGCCGAACGCCGAGTCGGCCGCCGAGAGGTCGAGGTTGAGCGAGCTGACGCCGGCCTGCTTCATGTAGAACTTGGCCTTGTCGGGATCGTAGGGGCGTTGCGGCAGGTCCTTGTTGAAGAACTTGTTGGCCGGGCTGATCGGGTGATCGTTGGCCGTCTGCCCGTAGCCGCGCAGGATGGTCTTGACCAGCGCCTCGCGATCCACCGCGTGCTTGAGCGCCATGCGCACGTTGTTGTCGCTGTAGGGCGCGCTGGTGGTGATCATCGGAATCGAGTAGTGCTGGGTGCCCGTGTGCTGCTCGATGGAAACGTCCCGGTTGCGTTTGAGCAGGTGCACCGTCTTGAGGTCGCAGCGGTCCATCAGGTGGATCTCGCCGGTGGCCAGCGCGTTGGTGCGCGCCACGACGTCCTTGATGGCCAGCAGCTCCACCGAGTCGAAGTGCGCGCGGTCCGGCTTCCAGTAGTTCGGGTTGCGCTCGAGGCGCGCCACCACGCCCGGCTGGAACTCCTTGATGACGTAGCCGCCGGTGCCGATTCCGGAGGTCGCGTCCACCTTGCCGTCCGCCGAGGGCATGACCGGGATGTGGTAGTCGGACATGATGTAGGGAAAGTCGGCGTTGCCCTGGTTCAGCTCGAAGACCACGGTGTTCGGGCCGTCGGTGCGGATGTCCTGGACGGCTTCCACCACGCCCTTGGCGGCCGACTTGGTGTCCTCGCCGCGATGCCAGTTGTAGGAGGCGACGACGTCGTCGGCGGTCATGGTCTTGCCGTTGTGGAACTCGATGCCCTTGCGCAGCCTCACCACCCAGGTGGTCGCGTCGGCGGAGGGCTCGATGGACTCGGCCAGCTCCGGTTGCGCGGCACCCGTGTGGTCGACCTCGGTGAGGTAGTTGTGGTGCGAGAAACCGAGCTGCTGCATGTAGGTGTCGGAATAGGTGCCGGGGTCGAGCGAGTCGGTCGTCGATCCCGAGCCGATGCCCGCCTTGAAGTGACCGCCGCGCTTGGGTGCGGCCTGCGCTTCGCCGATCAGCAGGGTCGGGGCGACGGCCGCGGCCGCGCCGATGGCCGTGGTCCGGGTGAGGAACTCACGGCGGGAAATCTTTCCTTCGCTCAGCAGCCTCTCGAGCTTCTTCAAGTCAGACATGGGGGGCACTCTCCTCCGCAAACATTGCAGTCGATCATGGTTATGCGTGATTCCCCGGCCGGGGTCCGGGAAACGGTCTCGCGGCATCATGCGGTAATCGCCGCAGGCAGACAAGTAACGGAATGGCAACCTGTGTCGCTGCTGCGGCGATACGCGTCGTTTTTGCGACTATCCGCCGGGCGCGGCCGCGTGCCTACGGGGCGTGGCACGGGGGCCGTGAGCGGTTCGCGGGCGCCCGCGCTCGGGTAGAATCCGCCCATGCCTGCTCGGGGGAAACGCATGAACGTCGCTACCGCCACGCTGCGCGGGCGTCGCCGCGCCCGGTCGGGGAACGGTTCGGGTTCCCGGCCAACGATCGCCCGGCGCGGGCCCTGAGGTCGTGAGCGCGGCTATGCCCAATCTGCGCATCGACGCGCAGCGTTTATGGGACAGCCTGATGCGCATGGCCGAGATCGGCGCCACCGACAAGGGCGGCGTGTGCCGCCTGGCGCTGACCGACCTCGACCGGCGTTCGCGCGACCTGTTGCGCGAATGGTGCGAGCAGGCGGGTTGCACGGTGCGTATCGACGCGGTCGGCAACCTGTTCGCGCGCCGCCCGGGCCGTGACCCCGACGCACCGCCGGTGATGGCCGGCAGTCACCTGGACAGCCAGCCCACCGGCGGCAAGTTCGACGGCGCCTACGGCGTGCTGGCCGCGCTCGAGGTGGTACGCACCCTGAACGAGCACGGCGTCGAGACCGAGGCACCGCTCGAGGTGGTGGTGTGGACCAACGAGGAGGGCTCGCGTTTCGCACCGGCCATGATGGGCTCGGGTGTGTTTGCCGGCGTGTTCGAGCGCGAGCGCATCGACGCCACGCCCGATGCCGAGGGCGTGACCTTTCGCGAAGCGCTCGAGGCCATCGGCTACGCCGGCGAGGAGACGCCGGGCGAGCGCCCGCCGGCGGCGTACTTCGAAGCCCACATCGAGCAGGGACCGATCCTCGAGGAGGCCGGCAACACCATCGGGGTCGTCACCGGCGGGCAGGCGATCCGCTGGTACGACGTGGCACTGAGCGGCCAGGAAGCCCATGCCGGCCCGACGCCGATGACGCGCCGGCGCGATGCGCTGGTGGCGGCCGCGCGCCTGATCGGCGCGGTGAACGCGATCGGCCGGGAGTACGCGCCGGGTGCCTGCGCCACGGTCGGCACCGCCCGCGTGTTTCCCAACTCGCGCAACGTGATCCCGGGCCGCGTGCTGTTGAGCGTCGACTTGCGCCACCCCGAGGACGCGGTGCTCGCGCGCATGGAGCAGGCGCTGGAGGCAGCCTGCCGGGAAACCGAGGCCGCGAGCGGCGTGCAAACAGCGTTGTCGCGGCTGTGGGACTGCCCGGCGCAACCGTTCGATGCGGACTGTGTCGCGGCCGTGCGCGAGGGCGCCCGCCTGGGTGGTTACCGGTACCAGGACATCGTCTCGGGCGCGGGCCACGATGCGATCTTTCTCGCGCGTGTGGCGCCCACCGCTATGATCTTCGTGCCGTGCGAGGACGGCATCAGCCACAACGAGATCGAGAACGCTACGCCGGGCGACTGCGCCGCCGGATGCAACGTGCTGCTGCACGCGATGCTGCAACGGGCCGGGGCGCTCGACTGAGAACGCGCGCGAGGTGCCACAGGTGTTGAGCGATTGCGCCGCAGGGAAGCCGGGCGGCGCGCGCGAACAGTTCCTCGGGGCGAACGGCTGGTCGGGTGCCACGGTTACGCCGCTCGCGCCGGATGCGTCGTTTCGCCGCTATTTCCGCCTGCGCCTGGGCGAGCGCCGCGCGTTGCTGATGGAGGCCCCGCCGGCGACCGAGAACCTGCCCGGCTACCTGCGCATCGGCGCGCACCTGAGCGCGCTGGGGCTGCGCACCCCGGCGGTCTACGCGGTCGAGGCGTCGTGCGGGCTGGCGCTGATCGAGGACCTCGGCGCCGACACCTACACGCGGCTGTTGGGCGAAGGCGCGAGCGAGCGCGAACTCTACGCGAACGCCCTGGAAGTGCTCGCGAGGCTGCATCGCCACCCCGACGCCGCCGCGGTCGAGGCGCCCGCGTACGATCACGATCGCTTGCTGCGCGAGGCCGCGCTGCTGGTCGAGTGGTACCTGCCCCACGTTCATGGTGAGGCGTGCGACGAGGCTGCCGGCGAACGGTTCCTCGACGCGTGGCAACGGGTGCTGGCGAGCCTGCCCGAAGTGCAGCCGACGCTGGTGCTGCGCGATTTCCACGTCGACAACCTGATGCGCGTCGCGGCCGCCGACGGCGGCACGGACTGCGCGTTGCTCGATTTCCAGGATGCCATGCTGGGCCCGCGGGCCTACGACGTGATGTCGTTGTTCGAGGACGCGCGCCGCGACGTGACGCCGGCGCTGGTGGCGCCGCTGCTGGAGGACTACCACGCCGCGGCCGCCACCGCCGACCGCGACGCGTTCGCTGCGTGGTACGCCGTGCTGGGCGCACAGCGCCACTGCAAGGTGGCCGGTTTGTTCGTCCGGCTGTCGCGCCGCGACGGCAAGCGCGACTACCTCGGGCACCTGCCGCGCGTGGCGGCGCTACTGAAGCGCGCCCTGCAGGCGCCGCCGCTGGTGCCGTTGCGCCGGTGGTTCGACGAGTACCTGCCGCTGGCGTGAACGGGTGTGCAGCCGCCCGCGCACCGCGCCCCTGCGCCCGGCGGCTTACACAGCCCCGCCGAGCGAGTGCGGCCAGGCGGTTGGAAAGGCACCGGCAGTGGCAGGTCGTTCCCCTGGCACGGCGGCGATCAGTTCCATACCCGTTTCACCTTGCGCTGCCACTTGTGCTCGTAGGCGAGTTCCTCGCCCTCGAAGGCTTCGAGCTTCGCCTCGATGTGGAAGTGCTCGGCGTCGCCGCGCATGAGCGTGCGCGTGTGGGTGCGCACCGACCAGTCGTTCCGGGAGAGTTCCTCGGTCCAGTCGATCTCGGCGCGCGCGGTGAGCGGGTCGTTCGGGTCGACGGTGTACACCTCGCGCACGCGCTCACCGGCCACCAGCCCGTGCGGCGCGATCCGGTGCTGGCCGAAGTCCTCGGTGATTTCGACTCGCGTGTGACCGGCCGCATGGTCCTGGACGACCGTGCGCTCGAGCGACACCGGCCGCAGTTCCTCGACCTCCCAGGGCGGCGCCGACTCCGCCGGCGGGAAGTCTATCTCGCGCGCGCCGGTGCCGTCCCACACCGGCAGGCGCAGGTAGCAGTCCTTGCCGGTCGCGAGGCTCAGGCTGCCCGCCGCGGGCAGCGGCCACAGTAGCGGCCAGTACGCGTTGCTGATCGCCAGCCGCACCCGGTGTCCGGCGCCGAAGGTGTAGGCCAGGTCGTCGAGTTGCAGGGTCACACGCAACGGCTTGTCCGGGTCCAGCGCGCGCCCGGCGGTGTGGTCGTCGGTGTGGCAGAGGTTGAGCACGCCGTAGCTGACGCGGGCCGAGGTGCCGTCGGGGTGCACGTCGCACAGGCGGGCGATCAGGTAGGCGCTGGCGGTTGCGCTGGTGATGCTCAGGTCGAGGCGTGGCGCACCGGTGACCGAGAGCGGCTCGTCCAGCGCCGGGCTGTCGAAGCACAACGAGCGCCCGTCGTCCTCGCGCTGGTCGGTGGGCAGGTCGGGGCCGCCCCACAGCGAGCAGAACTCGCCGCTCGCCGTACCGGTGTCGGCCGGTGAGCACACGCGCAGCGTGGCCGCGGTCGGGGCCGTGGTGGCGAGCTTGTGGTGAGTGAGGTACCAGGTCTGATCGCGAGTGCCGGCGGGCGGCCAGGCGTCCACGCCGATCCAGCGCCCGGGTTGTTCGGTGAGGCGCGCGCCCGGGCGGCAGTCGGTCTCCAGGTACACGCGCATCAGCGGCGCCGCCAGCGGGTCCTCGGGCGCGTCTTTCAGCCAGTGGTCCCACCAGCGCAGGCACTCCTGCAGGAAACCGATGCTCGGCTCCGGCAACGCCTGGTGCGGGTAGAGGTGGATCCACGGCCCGACGATGCCGCGCACCGCGCCGGGCAGGCCGATCACCAGGCGCGGCACGGCGTTGGAGTAGGCATCGCGCCAGCCGCCGACGGTCAGCACCGGGACCTCGATGTCGGCGTAGTTCACGCCCACCGAGCCGTGGCGCCAGTAGTCGTCGCGCAGCGGGTGCTCCAGCCACTTCTCGACCAGCAGCGGCATCGCCTTGAGGCGTTTGAGCCAGCGCTCGCGCCAGCGATCGCCCACCAGCGCGGGGTCGGGCGGGCGCGAGGAGTAGGCCAGCATGGTGCTCGCCCAGCCGAGGTTCTCCATCAGCAACGCGCCGCCCTTGTAGTGGATGTCGTCGGCATAGCGGTCGTCGGTGGAATACACCGTGACAATGGCCTTCAACGCCGGGGGGCGGCGCGCGGCCACCTGCAGCGCGTTGAACCCGCCCCAGGACTTGCCCCACATGCCCACCGCCCCGCTGCACCAGAGCTGCCTGGCGATCCACTCGATGACTTCGAGCGCATCGTCCTGCTCCTGGGGGAGGTACTCGTCCTCCATCAAGCCGCCCGACTCGCCGTTGCCGCGCATGTCCACGCGTACGCAGGCATAGCCGTGCGCGGCGAGGTAGGGCTGGTTCTCCGCATCGCGCGCCGCGGTTCCGTCACGCTTGCGGTAGGGGATGTATTCGAGCAGCGCCGGCACCGCCTCGGTCTCCGCCTCTTCCGGCAGCCATACGCGCGCGGCCAGGCGCACGCCGTCGCTCAACTCGATCCATACGTTCTCGATTTCGCGCACCTTGCTCGGCAAGTCCTCCGGCGCGACGACGTTCCTGGGCATGAGGCTCGATCCTGCGTTGGCTGGGTTGCGGTAGCATAGCGCCCGGTTCGGCCAGTGTCCCCCCGTGATGACCCGACTCGACGTCCCCGCCCTCGGCATCGGATTCGCGCTGGCCGCCTCGCTGCTCGGCGCCTCCCAGGACGCGCTGGTGAAATGGCTGGTCGCCGAGCATTCGCTGGTGCAGTTGCTGTTCCTGCGCAGCATCGTGATGCTGGCGGTGATCGCGCCGTTGATCGCCTGGCGCCACGGGCGCGGGGGGTTTCGCACGTACCACGCGTTCGGCCAGGTGTTGCGGGTGGCCGCCAACGTGACGGCCTTCCTCGCCTTCTATTACTCGCTCACCGTGCTGCCGCTGGCGGACGCGACCGCGATCGCGCTCTCGGCACCGCTGTTCATGGTGGTGCTGTCCGGGCCGTTGCTCGGTGAGCGCGTCGGGCCGCGACGCGCCGTGGCCGTGGCGGTGGGGTTTGCCGGCGTGGTGTTGATGATGCAGCCGGGCGCTGCCGCGCACGGGGACTGGACGGGTCGCGCCGCGGCGCTGAGCGCGGCGCTGCTCTACGCGCTGTGGATGGTCCTCACCCGGCGCCTGTCGGCCGGCGACAGCAGCGAGACGCAGGTGTTCTACGGCGCGCTGGGGTTTTTCCTGGTGGGCGCGTGCGTCGTGCCCTTCACGTGGGTCGCGCCTGCGCCGGGCGATCTCGGCCCGGTGCTGGTCATCGGGCTGACCGGCATCGCCGTGCACTACATGCTGGCGCAGGCCTACCGGCACGCGCCGGTCTACACGGTCGCGCCGTTCGAGTACACGGTGCTGGTCTGGGCGGCGCTGTTCGGTTACCTGGTGTGGGGCGAGGTGCCGGGCGCCGGGGTGCTGGCCGGCGCCTTGATCGTGGTCGGGAGCGGCCTGTTCGTCCTGCACCGCGAACGGCGCCGGGCGCGCGCGGTGACGCTGCCGGCCCGTCCGTGACGGCACGCGCACGCGCGCGGCGCTTCGCTCAGCGCAGCGTGTCGGGCCGGGCCCGGAGGTAGTCGGCGAGCGCCGCGCCGAGCTCGATCTGCGGTCGGGACGCTACCAGGCCCTCGGAGCGCTCGCGCCGCGCGATGCTCTCGCGGGCCAGCTCGAAGGCTTCCAGCAGCGGCGCGCCGGCGCCCAGCGCTTCGTCCAGCAGTGCCTTGCCGAAGTAGGTGAAGTCGCCGTCGTGACCGCAACCGAACGACTGGCGTTCGGCGTGGGAGGCGGTGAGCACGAGGGTCTCGGGTGAGCGCAGCGCCTCGATGAAACTGCCCGAGAAGCAGGCCGAGATGATCAGCACCCGCCAGCGGATGCCGGCCTCGTCCAGCAGCCGCCGCAGCTCGCCGGCGCGCAGGTCGTTCGGCGCCAGCCCCTGGAAGTCGGCGGCCAGGCGCGCGTCCTCGCTGCCGTGCGAGGTCATGAACATCACCAGCAGGTCCTCTCCCGGGTCCATGGCGGCGGCGATGCCGTCGAGCACGAAGGCCAGGTTGCGCGGGTTCGCCAGCGGCAGCTCGTCGAGCGTGGCGGGGTTGTTGACCAGCACTACCGAGCGCCCGGCCGTGCCGAAGCGCGTGTCGAACAGGCGCTGCGCGAAGAGCACCTCGTTGA
>JBFJWO010000244.1:0-7667 GCA_041623575.1 Gammaproteobacteria bacterium | reverse complement strand
TGCCGGAGAACGCGGCGGTCGACTCGATGCGCCTGCAGGTCGGCGGGCGCGTCATCGAGGGCCGTATCGAGCCCCGAGCCGATGCACGCCGGATCTACGCCGACGCGCGCGCCGAAGGCCGCACAGCCAGCCTGCTGGAGCAGCAAAGGCCGAACCTGTTCAGCCTGGCCGTTGCCAACATCGCGCCCGGCGCCACGGTGAGCGTGCAGGTCGGTTACCTCGAACGCCTGCGCTACGACGCCGGCCGTTTCACGCTGCGCCTCCCGCTGACGCTGACACCGCGCTTCGAGCCCGGCGACCCTGCCTCCGAGGCCGGCCACGCCGGCACCGGGAGCGAGATCGCCTCCATCACGCCACCGGCGGCGCGCGCCGGCGACGCTCTGCAACAGGTCAGTATCGACGCCCGCATCGACGCCGGCATCGAACTGGCAAGCCTCGAATCCCTGCACCACACCATTCGCAGCGAACGGGACGGGCGACGTTACCGGGTCAGCCTGCGCGCGGGCCGGGTGCCGGCGGATCGCGACTTCGTGCTGCACTGGACGCCGCGCGCCGGCGCGGTGCCCGCAGCTTCCGTGGTCGGCGAACACGACGGCGAAGCGGCCTACGCGGCGCTCATGGTCCTGCCGCCGGCGGCCGACCAGGTCCCGTACCCCCTGGCGCGCGAAGTGATCTTCGTGCTCGACGTGTCCGGTTCCATGGCCGGCGCGGCCATCCGCCAGGCGCGCGCCGCGCTGGCCGCCGCGCTCGGCGAGTTGCGCGCCACCGACAGCTTCAACGTGATCACGTTCTCCGCCAGTGCCCGCTCGCTGTTTCCCGCCGCGCTGCCCGCCCATCCGCAGACCGTGGCGCACGCGCTGGACTACGTGGCCGCGCTGCAGGCGGGCGGCGGAACGGTGATGGCGCCCGCGCTGGCCATGGCGTTCTCCGGCAACCCGCCGCTGCAGAGCATTCGCCAGGTGGTGTTCGTCACCGACGGCGCGGTCACCAACGAGCGCGAGCTGTTCGACCTGATCGAACGCGACCTCGGCGCGGCGCGGCTGTTCACCGTGGGTCTCGGCAGCGCCCCCAACGGCTACTTCATGCGCGAGGCGGCGCGCGCCGGGCGCGGGACCTTCACTTACATCGGCGCCATCGAGGAGGCGGGCCAGCGCATGGGCGAGCTGGTCGCCAGGCTGAGCCGGCCGCTGATGACGGCGATCCGGGTGCAGTGGCCGCCGGGCAGCGGCGCCGAACCGCTGCCGGCGGCGGTTCCCGATCTCTATGCCGGCGAACCGCTGGTGGTGAGCGCACGCCTCGCGCACGCCACCGGCTCGGTCGTCGTCAGCGGTCGGCTCGCCGGCATGCCCTGGGAGGCGACAGTCGAGCTCGACGCCGCCCACCCGACCCCGGGGGTGGCGGCCCTGTGGGCGCGCGAACGCATCGCCGAGCTGGAGCGCGAGGCACGTCGCGGCGCAGCCGACCCGCGCGCCGAGATCGTCGAACTGGCCACCCGCCATGGCCTGGTCAGCCGCCACACCAGCCTGGTCGCGGTGGAGCAGTCGAGCGCGCGCCGGCCCGACGAACCCTACACCACCACCCGCGTGCTGAACGAGATTCCCGCCGGCAACACCCTGCTCGCCTACCCCGCCGGGGCGGCCGGCGTGCGCCTGCGCGTGCTGCTCGGGGGTGTGTTCCTGCTCGCGGCCGCCTACCTCGGACTCGGCGCATGGCCCGCCCGCGCCCGCGCCTGAACCGCGCCCGGCGCTGGCTGGCCGCGGGCGCCCTGGCTGCCGGGGCGTGGCTGGCCGCCGACGCGGCCTGGATCGAGACCAAGGCCGTGCTGGCTCAGCACCTGGTCCGCCGGGCCTGGACCGAGCGCCTGCACGGCGAGGCGCAGCCGCGACCCTGGGCCTGGGCGGACACCTGGCCGGTCGCCCGCCTGCGCGCCCCCGAGCAGGGCCAGGACCTGATCGTGCTGGCCGGCGCCAACGGCAGCTCACTCGCGTTCGCGCCCGGTCACCTGAGCGCCAGCGCCATGCCCGGCGGGGCGGGCACGGTAGCGATCGCCGGACACCGCGACACGCACTTCGCCTTCCTGCGCCACCTGCGCCGCGACGACCCGCTGCTGCTGCAGGGTGCCGACGGCCACACCCGGCGCTATCGGGTGACGGATGCGCGGGTGGCGGACTCGCGCCGCGAGCCGCTGCGACTCGACGACGCGCGCGACGAACTGCTGCTGATCACCTGCTACCCGTTCGAGGCGCTGGGCGCCGGCGGGCCGCTGCGGCTGGTGGTGCGCGCCGCGCTCGACGCCCGGCCACTTTTGGCCACAGTTGCGACCGCCCGCGAGCCCTATTGAGACGCTTCGCGATCAGGATCGCGGCGCCTAATGACTCTCAGCCGCAACCCGCGGCGCCAACGACCGAGAGGACCCGACGATGAAACTGCGAACCCTGCTCAGCGCCGCCGCCCTGCTTGCGGCCGGCGCCCAGGCCGGCGAGGCGCCGAGCGGCGCCGAGGTCAAGCGCGTGCTCGACTACTACTACAGCGCCGGCGACACCGGCACCCCGGTGCTGGTGGACTTCAAGCTCTGCGCCGACGTGCATCGCGACGGCGAGCAACGCTACAACTGCAAGGACGAGATCGACCGCGCCTCGCTCGAGGTGGGCACCAGCCTCTATGCCTGGATGAACTTCATGGTGCCCAAGGCCGAGAAGGGCGAGGTGCTGCTGCAACTCAAGCACGACGGCGTGATTCGCGGCGCGCGGCGCGCGCCGGTGGAAGGCGCGATCCGCTACCGCACCTGGCGGCGTATCGACCTCACCCGGGCCGGAGTCTGGGAGTTGCCGATCCTCTACGACGACCGGCGCACGGTGCGCAACATCGACACCGTGACGCTGACCGTCAACGAACCGCTGGTCACGCGTCTCTACGAGGACACCGGCGAGTAGCCCGGCCGACCCGATTACTCCTCCCGATTCCTCCTCCCCGCGCGGGAGGAGGTCTTTTCAACCCCCGGCGCCGGCCCACGCGTTCGCTTTTTCCCCCCTCAGCGCTTACACTTTCGCGGCATTTTTCGACCATCCGGCGCGGCCGCGCTCCCGGCGCCACCTGCCGCCCGGTTGACTGGAGGGGCGGTGCCCACGCTGATCTTGCGGCTCGACGTGACGGGCCGACCGCTGGACTGGATTTCCCGGCGCACTGCGGCGCTGATGTACGTGCGCGGGCAGGTGGCATGGGAAGCGGGCGAGAGGACCTTCCGCATGTTCGGCGGCACCTCGCGCATCACCGGCGAGCGTTCCTTCCTCGACATCAACAGCATCATCGCCGGGCGTGGCATCGCCCAGCTGGGCTCGTGGGACGAGTGCACGCCGTCGCTCACCAACGAGGCGCTGTTTCGTCGCGACAACCACCTGTGCATGTACTGCGGCGGCAGTTTCGCGCCGGCCATGCTGACCCGCGACCACGTCCTGCCCCGCTCGCGCGGCGGCGGCGACGACTGGGAGAACGTCGTGACCGCCTGCAAGCCCTGCAACGCGCGCAAGGACAACATGACCATCGAGGAGGCCGAGCGGCGCGACATCCGGCTGATCGCCGTCCCTTTCCGGCCCAACCTCGCCGAGGGGCTGATCCTGCAGAACCGCAACATCCTGGCCGACCAGATGCAGTTCCTGAGCCTGCGCAGCTCCAGCGCCCGCACCCCGCTCGCCTGATCGTCGCGCCGGCGTTGCGTGTCAACCGCCGGCGCCCCCGCGCGTTAGTATCGACTGGGCGCAATGCGCGCCGCAGCGGGACGTGCCAGTGGGGATTCTCGATCGTGCAGCGGCCAACGCCTGGCCCGGCCCGGCCGGCGCCGTGGCGATGCGCGCCGCGTGGCCCACGACACCCGGAGCAGCGCCGCTGCCGAGCACCGACGCCCTGAACCGGTTCCTGGCCGGCGTCGAGCGGCGCGCCTACCGCATGGCGTTGGTCGCCACCGCAAGCCCGGAAGATGCGCTCGACATCGTGCAGGACGCCATGCTGGGCCTCGCCGAACGTTACGGGCACCGCGAACCCGGCGACTGGGGACCGCTGTTCCAGCGCATCCTGCAAAGCCGCATCCGCGACTGGTACCGCCGCGCGCGGGTGCGCAACCGGTGGCGGGTGCCGTGGCCGGGCGGCGAGCACCGGCCCGCGGACCCGGCGGAGCTCGCGGCCTCACCGGAACTACCGCCGGACGGCGCGCTGCAACGCGGCCTGGCGCTAGGTGCACTCGAGGCCGGCCTGCGCGCGCTGCCGCTGCGCCAGCAGCAGGCGTTCATGCTGCGCGTGTGGGAGGGATTCGACACGGCCGCGACGGCGCAAGCCATGGGCTGCTCGCCGGGCAGTGTCAAAACCCACCTCTCGCGCGCCCTCGCAGGCTTGCGCGAGAAACTCGGAGAGCACCGGTGAACGACCCCGAGCACGACGACCCACTGCTGCGCCGCGCCCGCCACGAGCTGCGAGCGAGCGAGCGCGACCTCGATGAACTGACGCTGGCGCGACTGGGGCGAGCGCGCGCCCGGGCGATCGAGGCGGCGGCACGCGGGAAGCGGTATCGGTGGTGGCGCGCGGCTCCCCTGGCGGCGGCCGCCGCGCTGGCGCTGGCACTGGGCCTGGCGTGGCTGCAGCCGCCGCCGGACAGCCCCGCACCGCTGCTGGAAGACCTGCGCCTGCTGAGTTCGGGCGCCGACCTGGAGATGCTGGAAGACCTGGATTTCTACCTGTGGCTGGAATACGCGCAGCCCGACCGCGGCTAGGCCGCGCACGACCCGTGCGTTGGCCGCGTGCGCGCGTCGGCGCCGGGCTGGCGCTCGCGGCGCTGGTGAACGGCGCGCCGGCAACCGCCACCGCAGACGAGGAGCAGCCCAGTGTGGAGCTGCTCGAGTTCCTCGGCAGCTGGGAGCAGCAACGCCCGCTCGACCCGGCGCGGCTGCTGGAGATGTTCGACTTGTGGGAAACGCCGGCGGCCGTGCCGGCCTCGAGCGAGAGCGTCGACGATGACTAGAGCGCTGCTGTTGATCGTGGTTCTGAGCTTCGCGGCGGCGGCCCCCGCCCAGCAGGGCGGCGGATGGGACAGCCTCGGGGAGGCCGAGCGCCGCTTGCTGGCGAGCTTCGAGAAGGAGTGGGACAGCCTGCCGGCCGAGCGCCGCCAGCGCCTGGTCCTGGGCGCGCAGCGCTGGAGCGCACTGGACGCAGAGCAACGCGCCGAGGTGCGCGAACGGTTTCGCCAATGGCAGGCGCTGCGACCGGACACGCGACGTGAGCTGCGGCGCCGCTTCGAGCGCTACTGGCGCATGCCGGAGACCGAGCGCCAGGCGGTGCGCAGCCGCTACCAGTGGTTCCGCTCGCTGCCCGAGCACACCCGGGCGCGGCTGCGCGAGCAGTTCGCCCGCATGACCCCGCAGCAACGCCGACGCCTGCTCGAGCTGCAACGCAACGCGCACCGACTGAGCCCCGAGCAGCGCCGGCAACTGCGCGAGCGGTTGCGCCGCTGAGCGCCCCTGCAGAGCGTGACCGCGGGGGAGGTAGCCGCAAAGGCTTCCGCCCGACAGCACCCGGCCGGGCGGCGCGCGCGCTGGCGCCCGTGGCGACGATCGTCCTGCTCTTCGCCGGCGAGGGCCGCGCCCAGCTCGACCTGGGCCTGTCGCTGCCGTCGTCGCTGCAGGTCGCGGCCGGCGCCGACGACGACGGCGGGCGGGACTACTCGCTGGACCTCGATCTCGGCCTGCCGGGCGGGCAGCGCCTGCGCTTCGGCGCCGGCCAGAGCCGTTCCGGTGAGGGCGACGACGAGCTGCTGCCGCAGTACGTGCGCCTCGGCGCCGGCAGCGACCCGCTCGACGAGGTGAGCGTCGCGGTCAGTCTCGAGGACTGGGGCCAGGAAGGCGAGATCACCACCCGCACGCTGCGCGCCGAGGTCGGCATCGGCGCGGGCGACTGGCGACTCACGCTGGCGCCGCAGATGCGCGCCATCCGGATCTTCTTCGCCACCGCGACGCAGCGCTTCGGCGAACGCGTCGAGATCAACAGCGAGTCGCTCGAACTGCGCGCCCGGGTGTTTGTGGGCGACGCCCTGTCGCTGAGCGCCAGCCTGTTCGACACCGACTACTCTGCCGACCCCTCCGCGCTGGCCGAGGCACCGGTGGCGCTGATCTCCTCGGTCACGTTCGACCTCGCCGCCGGGCTGGAGCAACGCGGCGGCAGCCTGGGCGCGAGCCTCGCCCGCCCGTGGGGCGCGCTCAGCCTCGACGGTGTGCAGACGCTGTCCGCGGTCGATGACAGCGTGACGCGCACGCTGCAACTCGGCGCGGCTTACGCGGCGAGCGCCGGGCGCACGTTGCACGTAGCCGCCGGCGCGCAGGACCCGGAGACCGACCCGGTGGTCTATTTCGCCCGCTTCGCGCTGGGCTTTTCCTGGTAGCGGCGTTTGCCCGCGAGCGTCGCGCGGCGCTATCCTGCGTGATCGATTGCGCGGCGGGTTGGCCGCGCGCCCCAGGAGAGCACCTCGTGAGCAACGAGTTCAAGGTAGCGTGCGTGCAGAACTGCGCGGCCGACGACCTGGCCGCCAACCTGGCCGCGGCGGAGGAACTGGTCCGGGCGGCGGCAGCCGACGGCGCCGAGTTGATCTGCCTGCCGGAGATGTTCTCGCTGATCGCGCCGAGCGACCGCGAGCTGCTCGAGGCGTCGGCGCCCGAGCGCACCCCCGGCGGCGAGGTCAACCCCGCGCTGCAGCGTCTCAGCGCCCTTGGCGAAGAACTCGGCACCTGGCTGCTGCTCGGCTCGATCATGGTGCGCGCCGGGCACGGGCGCATGCACAACCGCAGTTTCGTGATCGATCCGCTCGGACAGATCACCGCGCGCTACGACAAGCTGCACCTTTTCGACGTGGGCTTGAGCAGCGGCGAGACCTACCGCGAGTCCGAGTTCGTGACACCCGGCGAGTCGGCCGTCACCGTGACGCTGCCCTGGGGAACGCTCGGCATGAGCATCTGTTACGACCTGCGCTTCGCCGCCCTGTACCGGGCGCTGGCGCAGGCCGGTGCGCAGTTCCTGAGCGTGCCCGCCGCGTTCACCCGGACCACCGGCAAGGCGCACTGGCACACGCTGGTGCGAGCGCGCGCCATCGAGACCGGGTGCTACGTCTTCGCGCCCAACCAGTGCGGAACGCGCCCGTGGGGACGCGCCACCTACGGGCACTCGCTGATCGTCGACCCCTGGGGCGAAGTGCTCGCCGACGGCGGCGAGCAGCCCGGCTTCGTCAGCGCAAGTATCGACCCGGCCCGCGTGCACGAAGTGCGCTCGCGCATCCCGTCACTGGGCCACGACCGGGCGTTCGCCACCGAGCGTCACGGCGAGGCGGCGCTGGCCGGCACCGGAACGGGCGACTGAGGACGCTACCCGCGGGCGCGCTACGTCTTCGGCGCCGCGCTGCCTACCCGAAGGTCGCGTGAGCCCCGGGCGCCGTAGGCGAGCGAAATCCATTCCACGCCCTTGATACGGCGCGCGCTGCGGCGCAGGGTCTCGATCAGGCGCATCACCAGGAACTGGTCGGCCCGCGGGCCGCGAGCCGAGTACTCACCGGCGACCGCGATGTGCAGCACCACCAGTCGCTCGAGGCCCGAGCGCGCGTACACCAGCACCCCGGCGAGGCGTTCCCCGTCGAGCGC
>JBFJWO010000243.1:0-7684 GCA_041623575.1 Gammaproteobacteria bacterium | reverse complement strand
GCGCTGGCAACGTGCCCGGCGGGCCTGGTGGTCGAGTGCCCCGTGACCGCCTTGCCGATTTCCGCGAGCGACCTGCGCCGGCGCCTGGCCGCGGGGCGCGACGTGAGTTTTTTCCTGCCGGAAGGCGTGCGCCGTTACCTGGAGCGCCACGCCCTCTACCTGCCCGACAAAGGACGCTATGCACGAAGCTAAGGTACGCGACATCGCCACTGCGGCGCTGGAGGAGATCAAGGCCGAGGCGGTGGTCGCGCTGGACGTGAGCGACAAGACCAGCATCACCGACTGGATGCTGATCGCCAGCGGCACCTCCGACCGGCACGTCCGGGCGCTCGCCGACAACGTCGTCAAACGGGCGAAGGAAAACGGCGTGCGCCCGCTGGGGATCGAGGGCGAGCGCGGCGCGGAGTGGGTGCTCGTCGACCTCGGCGAGGTCATCGTGCACGTCATGCTGCCCCAGGCGCGCGAGCACTACCAGCTCGAAAAGCTGTGGACCGCGGAACTGGGCGAGGTGGCGGATGCGGGCGAACCGCCCGCCGGGCTGCCGCGGCGCGGACGCGCGAGCTAATCGGCCCGCGCCGTGCGCCTGCTGGTGGTGGCCGTGGGCAGGCGCGTTCCCGGCTGGGCCGGGCAGGCCAGCGAGGAGTTCGCCAACCGTGTGCGCGGCGATTGCACCGTGGTGCTGAAGACGGTCGCCACCTCGCGTCGCGGCGATCCGGTCGCGCGCATGCGCGAGGAGGGCGAGGCGCTGTTGCGGGCGGCGCGCGCGGCCACGTACCGGGTGGCGTTGGCGCTCGACGGCAGCCCGTGGAACACCGCGCAGCTGGTGGAGCGCCTGCGCGACTGGCGCGCCGGCGAACGCGAGGTCGCGTTCCTGATCGGCGGCCCCGACGGCCTGGCACCCGCCTGCCTGGACGCCGCCGACCGGCGGTGGTCGCTCTCGCCGTTGACCCTGCCGCACGCGCTGGCGCGGGTCGTCGTCGCCGAGCAACTGTACCGCGCGTGGAGCGTGTTGCAGGGACACCCGTACCATCGCTAGCCGCGCCCCGGTAACCAGGTGATCGACGTCTATCTCGCCTCACGCTCGCCGCGCCGGCGCGCGTTGCTGCGCCAGATCGGGGTAAGCTACGAGGTGTTGGGCGTGCGCGTGGACGAGTCGGCGCACGCCACCCGGGCACCGGCGCAACGCGCGCGGGCGCTGGCCGAGGACAAGGCCCGAGCGGGGTGGGCGCACCGCGCGCGCCGACTCGAACGCCCGGTGCTCGGTGCGGACACCCTGATCGACCTCGACGGCGAGGCGCTCGGCAAACCGTCCGGGCGCGCCGAGGCACTGTCGATGCTGGCGCGGTTGTCCGGGCGCGAGCACCTGGTGCACACGGGGATCGCTGTCGCCCAGCAAGAGCGTTGCACTTCGCGGGTGGTCAGCACCCGGGTCAGGCTGCGGGCCTCGAGCGCCGGTGAGCGCGACGCCTATTGGGACAGCGGCGAGCCGCTGGACAAGGCCGGCGCGTACGCAGTTCAGGGGCTGGGCGCGGTGCTGGTCCAGTCGATTTGCGGCAGCTACTCCGGGGTGGTGGGTCTGCCGCTGTGCGAAACCGCCCGGCTGCTGGCCGGGTTCGGTGTCGGGATCTTGGTAAAGAAACAACAATGAGCGAAGAACTGCTGATCAACGTGACGCCCCAGGAGACCCGCGTTGCGCTGGTCGAGAACGGCGTACTGCAGGAAATCTGCATCGAGCGCAGCCGCCGCCTGGGTCTGGTCGGCAACGTCTACAAGGGGCGGGTCGTGCGGGTGCTGCCGGGTATGGAGGCCGCTTTCATCGACATCGGGCTCGACCGCGCCGCGTTCCTGCACGTGTCGGACATCGCCGCCGCGCCCGATTCGGCCGAGGCACCGGTGCCGGTGGCGCACAACGGCCAGTACCCGTCGATCCAGGAGATCCTGCGCGACGGGCAGGAGGTGCTGGTGCAGGTGATCAAGGACCCGCTCGGCAGCAAGGGGGCGCGGCTCACCACCCACCTGACCTGCGCCTCGCACTTCCTGGTGCTGATGCCCAACGATTTCAGCCTCGGGGTGTCCAGCAAGATCGAGGACGAGGGTGAACGAGAGCGCCTGCGCAACATCCTCGAACCGCAGCTCGACCAGGAGCGCGGCTGGGGCTACATCGTGCGTACGGCCGCCGAGGGTGTGGGGGAGGCGGCGCTGCTGCGAGACATGGCCTTCCTGAACAAGCTCTGGGCGGTGGTGCAGACCAAGGCGCGCAGCACCCCTGCCGGCAGCGTGGTGCACGAGGACCTGCCACTGGTATTGCGCACCTTGCGCGACCTGGCCGCCGGCAGCGTCGAGAAGATCCGGGTCGACTCGCGCACCAATTTCAACCGCATGCTGTCGTTCGCGCGCGATTTCACCCCCGAGGTGGCGGGACGCATCGAGCACTACCCCGGCGAGCGTCCGATTTTCGACATCTACGGTATCGAGGACGAGATCCAGAAGGCGCTGCAGCGCAAGGTCCAGCTCAAGTCGGGCGGCTACCTGATGATCGACCAGACCGAGGCCATGACCACCATCGACGTCAACACCGGCGCTTTCGTCGGCCATCGCACGCTCGAGGAGACCATCTTCAAGACCAACCTCGAGGCGGCCCAGGCCATCGCGCGCCAGCTGCGCCTGCGCAACCTCGGCGGCATCATCATCCTCGACTTCATCGACATGACCCAGGAGGAGCACAAACGCCAGGTCCTGCGCGCGCTCGAGAAAGCCCTGGAGCGCGACCACGCCAAGTCGCAGGTGTGCGACGTTTCCTCGCTGGGGCTGGTCGAGATGACGCGCAAGCGCACCCGCGAGAGCCTCGAGCACACTCTTTGCGAGACCTGCCCCATCTGCGATGCACGCGGCTCGGTGAAGACGCCCGAGACGGTGTGCTACGAGGTCTTCCGGGAGATCCTGCGCGAGGCGCGCCAGTTCGACGCGCGCGAGTTGCGCGTGTTCGCCTCACAGGCGGTGGTCGACATCCTGCTCGACGAGGAATCCACCAGCCTGGCCGAGCTGGAGGAATTCATCGGCATCCCCATCCGGCTGCAACTGGAAGGCATGTACAGCCAGGAACAGTACGACGTGGTACTGGTCTGAAGCCGGGCGGTGCGTGGCCCGGGTGGCGCGCGCCCATCGGCGAGGAACGGTCGAGCGACGGGCGTGGTGGCAGTCGATGAGCACTCTGATCAAACGAACCCTGCTCGGTTGCTGGTGGACGCTGGCGGCCGCGGTGATCCTCGCGGCGGTGCTGCTGGGCGTAGCCCGTATCGTGTTGCCCACGCTCGGCAGCTACCGCGCCGACGTGGAGGGTTGGCTGAGCGACTACCTGCAGCGCACGGTCAGCGTCGAGCGCCTCGACATGCGCTGGGCCGGCTGGCGACCGCAACTGACCATCGAGGGCCTGCGCATCGTCGGGCCGGGCGGCGACTCGGACCTGCTGGTGCTCGGCAAGGCCTACCTGGACGCCGATCTCTGGGGCCTGCTGCGCGGCGGTGCCGAGGTCGTGCGCAATATCGAGCTGAGCGGTTTCCCGGTGCAGGTGAGCGTCACCGAGGAGGGGTCTGTCCAGGTGCAGGGGGCGCGCGTGTGGCCTGCGGGTGCGGCGCCGGACACCGATGCCGTGCAACTGCTGGCGCTGTTGGCGACACCGCGCCGGATCTCGCTCTCCGGCCTGTCCATCGATCTCCATGACCGGCGCGACGGCCGGCACTACCGTGCGCGCGACGTCAGCCTGCGCGTTGCCAACCGGGGCGAACGCCACACCCTGCACGTCGAGGTCCCGTTGCCGGCGGAACTCGGCCGGCGGGTCGCTCTGACCCTGGACCTGAGCGGGGCACCCGAGACGCCCGCCGCCTGGTCGGGGAACGGTCACCTGGCACTGCGCGGTATCGACCTGCAGGGGTTCGCCGGGCTCGGCCGCGCGTTGCCGGTCTCGGCGGCGGGCGGGGCGCTGGATGCCGAGCTGTGGCTGGACTGGGGCGGGGCGACGGTGCAGGCGCTCGCCGGTACCGTTCGGATGCGCGGGCTGCGCCTGCGCAGCGCTGCCGATACGCCCCTCGACCTGGTGCTGGATTCGGTGTCCGCTACCGCCGACTGGCGACGCCTGGGCGACGGGTGGCACGCCCGCATCGAGGACCTCCTGCTGCCCGGGGCGGGCGGTGTGCCGACGCGCGGTCAGGTGCGCTGGCGCCAGGGCAGCGCCGGTGCGCGACTCGACGGCGACTGGGGACAGGTCGACCTCGGCGAGCTCACCCGCTGGGCCGAGTTCGCGCGTTCGGCCGGTGCCGCGTTCCCCGCGCTGGAGCGGTTTGTCGACGCCCACCCGCGCGGGACGCTGCGCGACCTGCGCTTCGACGTTGCGCTGGCGCACGGGGACCAGGTCGCAGAACCGCTCGACGCCGGCGGCGCTGCATTCGACGCACGCTTCGCGCAACTCTCGGTACGCCCGTGGGCCAGCGTGCCGGGGTTCGAGGGCTTGAGCGGCACCGTCGCGGTGCGCGCCGGCCTCGGGCGCCTGGACCTCGACGCCGAATCGGTGCTGATGGAGGTGCCGGGCCTTTTCCGCGCGCCCCTCAGCGCGCGCGAGTTGCAGGGCAGCGTGGGCTTCGAACTGGCCGGCGGGGTGGACGTGTGGTCGCCACGAGTGGACCTGGTAAACGCCGATGTGGCCGCCCGCACCCGGTTCGCGATCAGCTGGGCGGCCGGGCGACCGTTGTTCATGGACATCCAGGCGGACTTTCGCGACGGCGACGCGCGAGCCACGCCGCGCTACCTGCCGATAGGCATCATGAACGAGAACCTGGTCGAGTGGCTCGACAACGGCATCCGCGAGGGGCGGGTGATCGGCGGCTCGGCGCTGGTGTACGGGCCGGCGGACACCTTTCCCTATCGCGGCGGTGACGGCGTGTTCCAGGTCGACTTCGAGGTCGAGGACGCGGTGCTGGCCTACCAGGAGGGCTGGCCGGACCTCAGCGGGGTGGCCGCGCACGTGCGCTTCGCCCAGGCCGGGCTCGACATCGAAGCGCACCGCGGCACGCTGCTCGGGGCCCAGGTGCGCAGAGCCCGGGCACGCTTCGCCGACCTGCGCGACGGCGTGCTGGAGGTCGACGGCGAGGTCGACGGCGATCTCGCACAGCAGTTGCGCTTCGTGCGCGAGAGCCCGTTGCAGCAAGCCCTGGGCCCGTTCCTCGGCGAAGCCGAGGGCAGCGGACCGGTCCGGGTGGTGCTCGCGCTGCGCTTGCCGGTGGCGGACGTCGACGCGTTCTCGGTGACCGGGACCGTGGCGTTCGAAGGTGCCGAGCTACGCGCGCCGGCCTGGAACCTCGACTTGCGCCGGCTGCAGGGCACGCTCGACTTCGATCGCCAGGGGATCGGGATCGAGACCTTGCGTGCCGAGGTGAACGGGCAGCCGGCGACCATCGCGGCGCGGCGCGTGGGGGCGTCTACGCGGTTTCGCGTCGAGGGCCGGTTCGGTGCCGCGGACCTGCTCGGCGAGCAACTCGCGCAGCTGACGCCAGGGGTGTCCGGTCGCGCGCCGTGGACCGTCGGAATCGATGTGCCGAGCGCCGGCGCCGGTGCCCTGGAGATCACCGCGCGCTCGTCGCTGGTCGGCACGGCCGTGTCTTTGCCGGCGCCGCTGAGCAAGCCGGCGGCGGAGCCGGCAGCGCTGGAGGTGAGGCTGCGTTTCACGCAGGCCGGGCGCGCGTTGCGGGTCCACGTCGACTATCAGCCGGGGTTGCGCGCGGACCTGCAATTGCTGCGCAGGGGCGGTCGGCTGGCGCTGCAGGCCGGGAGCGTCGTCTACGGCAACCCGTCGCCGACGGCCGGCCCCGGCAGGGGGGAACTGCACGTCGACCTCGACCTGCCGGAACTGGACCTCGACGGCTGGCTGGCGCTGCTCGGCGGGTGGCCGGGGCAGGCCTCGGGACAGAATCCGCTGCGGCGCTTCACGTTGCGAACGCGCGAGGTGAGATTTCGCCAGCGCGCGCTGGGCGAACTGGCGGTGACTGCCAACCGCCGCGGGCGCAACTGGTCGATCGGTGTCGCCAACGCCGCCCTGCGCGGGTCGCTGGCGATTCCGGCTGCCCACGAGAAGGAACGGCCGGTGCGGGTGACGGTCCAGTATCTGGACCTCGAGCCGTTTCTGCCGCCGGCAGGGGCGGGCGGCGAGGGCGAGTCGGCCGGTGGCCTCGCGCCCGACGACCTGCCACCGGTCGAGTTGTCGATCGCCGAGTTGCGGGTCGCCGGCGCCCGCCTGGACAACGTGCGGCTGCGCACCCGGCCGCACTCGCAACACGTGTCGATCGAGGAGTTCGGCTTCGACAACCGGGCGCTGCGGCTGTACGGCCAGGGCGACTGGCGCGTCGGTGACGACGGGCGTCACAACAGCCGCGTGGAATTCCGCCTGGAGAGCGACGACTGGGGGGCTGCGCTGGCGACGCTGGGGTTCCCGGAGACGCTCCGCGGCGGGCGCGGCAACGTGGCCGGCGAACTCAGCTGGAAAGACGCCGCCTACCGCCCGCGACTGGCCGGGCTCGACGGCAACATCCGCCTGAGGCTTGCCAACGGCGTGCTGCTCGATGCCGAGCCGGGTTTGGCGCGATTTATCGGATTGTTTAGTATTCAGGCATTGCCACGGCGCCTGTCGCTGGACTTCAAGGATTTCGTCGCCCAGGGCTTCGAGTTCGATTCGCTCGAGGGCTCGGTGGACCTGGTCGAAGGCACCGCCTATACGCGGGGCATGAGGATGCGGGGCACGGTGGGCAGGGTGGAAGTCAGCGGCAGCAGCGACCTGGTCGCGCAGACCTACGCGCAGAAAGTCGTGGTCACCCCCAACCTCTCGGCGAGCCTGCCGCTGGTCGGGGAACTGGCGGTGCCGGGCAGCGGCCTCACCGTGTTGCTGCTCGGCAGCGTGCTGAAGGGGATCGGCGTCGACATCGAGCGGATCGGCGAGTTGCAGTACACGCTGACCGGTCCCTGGAGTGACCCGGTGCTCGCACAGCTGCGTCCCGAGACCCCAGCGCAAGCGTCACCCACGACGGGCGACCGTTGAGCTTCGCGCGCCCGCGTCAACCCGACAGGTCAACCGACGAGACGGCTCCTTGAACGAACAACGACAACGAACGCGCCGCCCGGCGCGAGTGCGCGGCGCCGCCCCCTCACGCGCGGCGCTGGTCGGCGTGCTGCTGCTTGCCGCCAGCGCCCAGGCGGGCACCTATACGCTGGAGGCCGAGACCTGGACGCGGCCGCGCAGCGGCGACGCGCTGCTCGCCCTCGAGCCGGTACGCGCGTTGCTGAGCGAGTTCGACGACACTGCCGGGGCGCGTGTCGAGATCCGCTATCCCGGCGGCGAAGCGGGCCTCCTGTGGGCGGTGGAGTTGCAGGACTGGCTGGTGTCTTTCGGTATTCCCTCGGCCCGCATCCGCACCGTCGCCGGTAGCGGTGTGCCGGACAGCGTGCAACTCGTCGTCGAGCGCGGAACCGGGCGATGACCGTCGCCGCGGTGCAGATGGCGTCCGGTCCCAACGTGCAGGCCAACCTGCTGGAGGCGCGGCGACACATCGAGTTCGCCGCCGAGCACGGCGCCGGCCTGATCGTGCTGCCCGAGCACTTCGCGCTGATGGCGATGAGCGACGCCGACCAGTTGCGGGCCGTG
>JBFJWO010000242.1:0-7696 GCA_041623575.1 Gammaproteobacteria bacterium | reverse complement strand
CCGAGACTGGCCACGTAGTCCAGCCGATCGGTGATGCCGCGCAGGTCGCCCACCCCGTTGGCGTCGGAGTCGGCGAACGAGCGCGGGTAGATCTGGTAGATCACCGCGCCCCGCCACCAGTCGGGGTCGCCGCCCAGCTGGCGCGGGCGCGCAGCCTCCCCGGTGCCGGGCGTGCTCGCGGCACGTTCGGGCGAATCGATCTCGTTCATTTCAGGAACCCCTTGTCGAACAAGACCGCCTCCCGGCGGCGGTCGAGAGGCGCACTTCAGGGTCCCGGAGTTTGCCACGAACGTCCACGTCGGAAACCTGGATCCCCCGGCATCGGAAAGTTACCCGCTTGCGCCGCGCGGTTGCCACTCGCGGCCGAGGTGTGTCACGATCGCGACAAAGCAACCAACAATTCCTGTTGACCGCCGCAGCGGCGACAATCGGTAAAGGGAGGAACCATGCCAGACACTCTACTGGTCGGGGTCGACGGCAGCGATGACGGCGAGCGTGCCGCGCGGTTCGCCGTGCGCTGTGCGCCCGCCGATGCCCGCCTCGTCGTGGCCTACGTGATCGAGTGGTCACCGTACACCTTCAACACCCCGGAGGAGAACGAGCAGCGCCACAAGCGCCGCGAGGAGGAGATCTCGCGGGCCGAGACCGGCGTGATCGAGCCGCTGCTCGCCGCGCTCGCCGACTCGGGCATCGCGGCCGAGGGCGTGGTGAGGCACGGTCACGCCGCACAGGTGCTGGCCGCGCTGGCCCAGGAACTGGGCGCCAGCCAGATCTTCATCGGCCGGCGCGGCATCTCCAAGCTGCAGGCGATGCTGTTCGGCAGCGTCGCCTCGAGCCTGGTGCAGATCTCGCCGGTACCGGTGACCGTTATACCCTGAAGACCTCGCGGGCGCGGGCGACACGGCCGCCCGTACCCCTACCCTTCCGCGCGCGCAGCCGCAATAAAGTCGGGGAGACAGCCATGAGAAAGTTCCTGTTGGCAGCCGGGTTGGTATCGTTGCTCTGGGCGCCGCTCGCGTTCGCACAGGAGGGCGGCGGCATCGACGAGGCCATCAACGCCGCGGTGGCGCCGGTCTCCAACGCCATCGTCAGTGTCATCTTCTTCTCGGTGCCGGTACTGGGTGCCGACCTGCCGCTGATCGTCCTGTGGCTGGTGGTGGCGGCGGCCATCGCGACCGTGTATTTCCGCTTCATCGCCTTTCGCGCCTTCGGCCACGCGATCGACCTGATCAAGGGCGACTATTCCAACCCCAAGGACGCCGGCGAGGTCTCGCACTTCCAGGCGCTCGCCACGGCGCTCTCGGGCACGGTCGGACTCGGCAACATCGCGGGCGTCGCGATCGCGGTCTCGATCGGCGGACCCGGCGCCACCTTCTGGATGATCCTCGCCGGGCTGATGGGGATGTCGCTGAAGTTCGCCGAGTGCACGCTCGGGGTCAAGTACCGCAACGAGTACGCCGACGGCACGATCTCGGGCGGGCCGATGTACTACATGAGCAAGGGCCTTGCGGAGAAGGGCCTCGGCGGGCTGGGCAAGGTGCTGGCGGTGTTCTTTGCCGTGTGCTGCATCGCCGGCTCGCTCGGCGGCGGCAACATGTTCCAGGCCAACCAGTCGTTTCAGCAGTTCGTCAACGTCACCGGCGGCGCCGACAGCTTCATGGCCGACAAGGGCTGGCTGTTCGGGCTGATCGTGGCGATCCTGGTCGGCGTGGTCATCATCGGCGGCATCAAGTCGATCGCCCGCGTGACGGAAAAGGTCGTGCCGTTCATGGCGGTCATCTACTGCGCCTCGGCGCTCGTCATCATCGGCGCCAACATCGACCAGGTACCGGCGGCGTTCGGCGCGATCATCGGCGGCGCCTTCAGCCCCGAGGGCGTGACCGGCGGCGCCATCGGCGCGTTGATCCAGGGCTTCAAGCGCGCCGCGTTCTCCAACGAGGCGGGCGTCGGCTCGGCGTCCATCGCGCACTCGGCGGTGCGCACCAAAGAGCCCATCACCGAAGGCCTGGTGGCGTTGCACGAACCGTTCATCGACACGGTCGTGATCTGCACCATGACCGCGCTGGTCATCGTCATCACCGGCACCTACACCGCCGGCGGCGGCATGAGCGGCGTCGAGCTGACCTCGACCGCTTTCGAGAGCGTGTTCTCCTGGTTCCCCTACGTCCTCGCCGTGGCCGTGATCCTGTTCGCCTTCTCGACGATGCTGTCCTGGTCCTATTACGGTGCCAAGTGCTGGACCTACCTGTTCGGCGAGAACCGCACCATGGACCTGGTGTTCAAGCTGATCTTCTGCGTCTTCGTCGTGATCGGCTCGTCGATGAACCTCGGCCCGGTGGTGGACTTCTCCGACTCGGCGATCTTCGCCATGGCCATCGCCAACATCATCGCGCTCTACCTGCTGTTCCCGGTGGTGAAGAAGGAACTCGACCACTACTGGTCGCGGCTGCAGCGCGGCGAGATCCGCAAGTTCGCGGTCGATCACGTCGGCACCTGAGCTTCGGGCGCCGCTTCGCCGCGGCCGCTCAGCGCGCGCTCGAGCCGCTCGCTTTCGGCTGGCGTTGCGGCGGCGCGGAGTGCCGCCGCGCGCAGTCGGCGACCACCAGCAGTTCGGTCAGGTCGTGATAGCGGCGTGCGTCGAGCCCCGTGAGGTCGAGGATCTTCTGGACCCTGGCGTAGACCGTGTTGGCGTGCACCGACAGCGCCTGGGCCGCTCTCAGCACGTTCATGTCGCACGCGGCGTAGGCCTCGAGTGTCGTCAGCAACCCGCCGCGCGCGGTGTCGTCGGCGCGCAGCAGCGCGTCGGCCCAGGCGGGCAGCACGCGCTGGAACTCCTCGCCCGCGAGATGCAGCAGCATGCGCGTCGACGGGATCTCGGAGAACTGCACCACGCGCCGGCTGACGCCCGCCAGGTCCAGCGCCAGCGCCGCCTGCCGGTGGGCGCCCGGGATGTGCGAAGTCGACGGGGCGTCGTTGCCGATGCCGATCAGCACGGCGTTGCCGAGCAGCACGAGCGCCGCGCGCACGCGCTTCGCCAACGACGTGCTGGGCACCGTCCATCCGGAGGTGCGACTCACGTCGGCCACCACGATGGTGACGCGGTTGTCGCGAACGTCGATGACGCATCGCCACGGGTAGCGGTGCAGGGCCCGCTCCAGGGAATCGGCGAGGCGACGCGCACGGGCCGGGTTCAACATCTCTGCCGGGTCGACGGAGCGCGCCAGCACCACGCAGAACGCCTGGCGCCGGTCGAGGTACCCCGCATCGCGCAGGATCTTGGCCACCCGCCCGTCGGCCTCGTCGTAGCCGTCGAGCAGCAGGCCGAGCAACTGCGCGCGCTGATCCCCGGCCACCTCGGCGAGCAGGCGGCTGTGCGAGGAGTAGGCGCCGGCCAGCAGCGTGCTGATGGCGTCGGTGTACTCGAGCGCGAAATCCGCGACCGCCGCCACCGCTTCCTGGGCGTCCTGCGGCGAGGACACGGCAGCCAGGGCCGACTCGCGCAACCAGCGCGCAAAGACCTTGTGGCCGCACCGGTACGCGTGCAGCGTCGCCTCCAGCGGAAACCGCTGCTCGGCGCGCCGGCGCGCGTGCTCGCGCACGAAGTCCAGGTCGCCCGGCGCGCCGCCGCCCAGCAGGCGGATGATCTCGCGCGTGTGCTCGGCCCCGTGGCTGGCGACCTCGGGCAGGATGTCGGGGTTGCGCGATTGCGAGAACGCCGGGATGGCCGCCAGAACGGTCTCGCCGAGTTCCGCCTCGATGGCCGCGGCGTGCGAGCGCAGGTGGCGCACGGCAGCCGGCAGGAAGGCCTCGGCACGCAGCCGGCGTAGAGCCTCGCCGAGCGTCCTGGTGTAATAGTCGGGCATGGCAATACTAGGCAGTTTACACACCCGCAGCTTATTTTTTACAGCGATTCACCCACTGTACACCGCATTGCCCGGTGATAATCTCCAATCCCGGTTGGTCGAAAGGATCCCGCCTCACGGCTGCTCCGCCGCGACCGTCCGGTCCGTTCAACAAAGGAGAGACGAGGCAATGGCCAAGTATCTGTTCGTGTATCACGGCGGCAAGCACCCCGAGACCAAGGAGGAGCAGGCGCAGGTGATGGACGCCTGGGGGCAGTGGTTCGGGTCGATGGGCGGCGACGTCGTCGACGGCGGCAACCCGGTGGGCCCGTCGAGCACGGTGAAAAGCGACGGTTCGGTCGCGAGCGACGGCGGCGCCAACCCGGCGAGCGGCTACAGCCTGATCGAGGCGCCCGATCTCGACGACGCACTGGGCAAGGCCAAGCGCTGCCCGATCCTGCAGGCCGGGGGCACCGTGGAGGTCGCCGAAGCCTTCGACATGTAACGACCCGCGGGGACCGACCGCGGCGACGCATCGCGTTGCCGCGGCCGACCCCGTTGTCGCCGGCTTGGCTACGCCCAGCCCGACCCGCTCCCGATCGCGTTGGCGAGCGGCGCGCACGCCGTACGTTGTTCGTCCACTTCGGCGTATCCGAGACGATCTCGCGAGGCGTGCGGTCTCCTCGGCGCAGCCGAACCCCGTTTCAGCCGATCGCCGTGGTGCGGCCCTCGCCCGCCTGGCTGGGACGCGTCTCCACCGCCACCAGGTCGTGCAGCGTGAGGTTGGCGACCGCGGCGGCCATCGCCGCCGACAGCCGCTCCACCACCTCGTCGACGGCCGGGGCGGATTTCAACTCGCCGGCGCTCAGGTAGCGCGTCTCCTCGGCCGCCCGGATGGCTTCGAGGATCTCGTGTACCGTGATCCGATCGAGCGAGCGCCCCGGCATCAGGCCGGCACTCTTCTCGCGCGTGGCGGTGACGAGGTCGTGCTGCTCGAGGCCGCGCAGCACGAGCGTCACGGCATCCACCGAGACGTCGAGGTCGCGTGCCAGGCGCTCCGGCGTCCAGCGCCGGCCGCCCTCGTAGAAGCTCTGCCCGACCCGCAGCATGATCAGCAGGGCGAGCTTTTCGCGCAGCCGACAACTCAGGCGCAGCACCTGCTGGCGTACGCTGACGCGCTCCGGGTGCTGGTGGTAGTAGGCGATGGTCGCGCCGATCAGCACGATCAGCCAGTTGAGGTAGAGCCAGATCATGAAAATGAACAGGATCGCGAGGCTCGAGTAGATCGCCGTCTGGCGCGTGGAAGCGACCACGAACGTGGAGAACGCCCAGCTCATGCTCGCCCACAGCACGCCGGCGATGATCGCCCCGGTCAACGCCGAGCGATAGCGGACCTTGGTGTTCGGCACCAGGATGTAGATGAAGGTGAACGCGGCGATGACCAGCAGGTAGGGCACGAGGCGGCCGATGAACTCCAGGGTAAAGGCCACCCCCGGCAGGCTCTGCAACCACACGACCGCTTCCAGCCGCCCGACGGTCGCGGTCAGCCCGAGCGCGCTGAAGATCAGCACCGGGCCGACCAGCGCGACGCTCAAGTAGTCGCTGATGCGCTGGGTCATGCGCCGGTACTCGGTGACGCGCCAGGTGTAGTTGAACGCCATCTCGATCTTCTTCAGCAACGAGACGACGGTGTAGATCAGCATGGCCAGGCCGAGCGCGCCCAGCACGCCGACCCGCATGTTATCGACGAACCCCACCGTGGTCCTGGCCAGCTCCGCGCCCCGCTCGCCCAACGGCTCGAGGAACGCGAGCAGCATCGGCTCGAGGTTGTTGTGCACGCCGAAGCCCTTGAGCACCGAGAAGCTGAACGCCAGCAAGGGCACGATCGACAGCAGCGTGGTGTAGACCAGGCCCATCGCGCGCAGCGTCGGCAGCCCCCCGACGAACTCGCGCACGGTGGCCAGCACGACCTGCAGCATGAACAGGGATTCCGACTGCCAGCGCGGCATCTTGCGCCGGTCGCTGTGCCAGATCAGCCGGTCGATCCGCTTCCTGAGTTCCGCAAACGACATCGTGGACCTCGCGCTGGTGAGTGTCGTCCCTGGGCAGCGAAGCATAACCGACCCCGCCTCACCGGTCCGTGTTATCGGCGCACGCGGCCCGTCAGGCCGGCTCAGTTGCGCAGCGGCGTGCCGAAGGCCAGCATGTGCTCGATGCGCGCTCGCGTCTCGGGGGTCTTCGCCAGCGCCAGGAAGGCCCGGCGCTCGAGGGCGCAGAGGTCGGTTTCGCCGAGCTCGGTTCCCGCGTCGACGTCGCCGCCGGTCACGATCATCGCGATCTGCTCGCCGGTGGTCACGTCGTGGCGGGTCAGTTGCCCCTTGCCGGCCGCGGTCTCGAGCCAGGCGGTCATCTCGGCGCAGACCTCGCGCCCGGCCATCGCCAGGGCACCGCGTTGCGGCGGCGCATAGCCCCGCGCCAGCGCCGTCACCGAGGACACCGCCGAGTCGAGCAGGCGGTCGCGGTTCATCACGTACTCGTCGGTGCCTTCGCGGAACATCATCAGCGGCGCGGCTTCCAGCGGCGAGCGGGCGGTCAGGCCGTAGCCGACGTTGCGGAACGTCTCCCAGGCGGCCTTGACGATGTCGCCGTGGTGGGCATGCCAGCGGTAGAGCATCTCCTTCACGCCCCCGCCGCCGGGCACGACGCCGACCAGCGACTCGACCAGCCCGGTGACCGAGTTGGCGTGGAAGACCACCTTGTCGGTGTGCAGCACCACCTCGAAACCGCCGCCGAGCGACAGCCCGGAGGGCGCCGCGACGACCGGGACGGGCGCGTAGCGCAGCGCCAGGCAGGTGCGCTGGAAGTGATCCAGGAAACGGTCCAGTCCCTCCCAGTCGCGCGCGGTGATGAACGCGAGCACGCTTTCCAGGTTGACGCCGCAGGAGAAGTGCTGGGCGTCGTTGTGCACGATCAGGCCCGCTAGGTTGCTCTCGGCGTGGCGCAACGCCCCGGCGAGGAGTTGCATCGACTCGCCGTCGAGCGTGTTGGCCTTGCTGTGGAACTCGACGAGGCCGACCTCGCCCGGCAGGACGAAGTAGCTCGCCGCCGCGTTCTCCGCCTGCGGCGACAGGGTGCGGCGCAGCTCGCTGAAACGCGTCACGCCGGGGGTGCGCCGCAGGTCCCGGTAGCTGCCGTCGGCCAGCAGGAACTGCAGCTTCGCGTCGCGCACGCGGTAGAACGACTTGCCGGCCGCGACGCGCAGGAAGGCCGGCACCTCGCGCTGCTCGCGCTCGAGTCGCGCGACGAACGCGTCCACCCCGATCGCGTCGATCATCTCGAACGGGCCGTGCAGCCAGTTGTAGCCGAGCTTCATGGCATCGTCGATCGCCACCAGCGACTCGTTCACCTCCGGCACCAGCGCCGCGGCGTAGCTCAGAGTCCGCGCCAGGATCTCCCACGCGTAGCGGGCGTGCACGTCCTCGCCCGCCAGCAGCACGCGCAGATCGCCGCTGCGCTCGGCTTCGACGGCCGCGCCCGGCTTGCGATGGTCGTAGTCGCGGTAGGCGAAGCGCTCCAGGTCCAGCGTCCGGCGCCCGGTGCCGTCGGTGCGATAGAACCCGCCCCGCGAGCCCTTGTTGCCGAGGTGTCCCTCGCGGATCATCCGCTGCATCACCGGCAACTCCGCGGCCACCGCATGGAAGGCATCGTCGGGCGGCAGGATGGCGACCAGGCTCCGCACCACGTCGCGCATGAGGTCGATGCCGATCAGGTCGTAGAGGCCGAACACGCCGGTCTTGGGTATGCCCATCGGGCGACCGAACACCGCGTCGGCGGCTTCCGGCGTGAGGCCCATG
>JBFJWO010000241.1:0-7708 GCA_041623575.1 Gammaproteobacteria bacterium | reverse complement strand
GGCCGAGATCCGACTCGAGAACGTGAGCAAACGCTGGGGCTCGTTCGTCGGGGTCGACAACTTCGACCTGACCATCGCCGACCGCGAGTTCCTGGTCCTGCTCGGTCCGTCGGGCTGCGGCAAGACCACCACCATGCGCATGGTCGCCGGCCTCGAAGACGTCACCGCCGGCACCATCCGCATCGGCGAGCGGGTGGTCAACGACCTCGACCCCAAGGACCGCGACGTGGCCATGGTGTTCCAGAGCTACGGCCTGTACCCGCACATCAACGTCTACGAGAACATCCGTTTCCCGCTCAAGGTGCGCAAGGTGCCCGAAGTCGAGCACCAGGAGCGCGTGATGCGCGCCGCGAACATGGTCGAACTCGAGCCGTTCCTGCATCGCAAGCCGTCCGAGTTGTCGGGCGGGCAGCGCCAGCGCGTGGCGCTCGCCCGGGCCATCGTGCGCGAACCGACGGTGTTCCTGATGGACGAACCGCTGTCCAACCTCGACGCCAAGCTGCGAGTCTCGACGCGCGCCCAGATCAAGAACCTGCAGCACGAGCTGAGCGTCACCACCATCTACGTCACCCACGACCAGATCGAGGCCATGACGCTCGCCGATCGCGTGGTGGTGATGAACGCCGGTGTCGTGCAGCAGGTCGGGACCCCGACCGACATCTACAACAAACCCGCCAACGCGTTCGTCGCGAGCTTCATCGGCTCCCCGGCGATGAACCTCATGGAAGGAGAAATAAGCGCCGGCGAGTTCAGCGGCAAGAACGTCGCCATCGAGGGCCTCGGTGACGGCGTGTCCGGGCCGGCGACGCTCGGCTTCCGGGCCGAGGACGCGGCGCTCGCGAACGACGGCGAGGGCCAGATCACCGCGCCCATCTACACGCTCGAACTGCTCGGCGATGCGACGATGGTGACGGTGCGCGCCGGCGGCGCCCTGGTTTCGGTCAAGGCCCACAAGGACTATCGCGCCGAGATCGGCGACCCCGTTTCGATCGCCGTCTCGCCCGAGATCTGCCACCTGTTCGACGCCCGGAGCGGGACTCGTATCGACCTGCCCGCCCGCGCCTGAGTCCAACACGACACCTGCACCCGAGAGGAGGAGACACCACATGTCCATCAGGAAAATCGCCGCGGCCTGCGCGCTGCTGCTGCTACCGGGCGGCGGCGCCCTCGCCGCCTGTGCGTTCGAGAACACCGTGCCGCTGAAGTCGTTGTCGGCCGGTTTCGAGGCCTGGAAAGTCGCGACCGACGCGATGGCCGAGTGCGGCAATTTCTCCGCCGAGCTCGACCAGGAATTCCGCAAGAAACAACCGGCCGCCTTCGCCGCCAACCCGGCGCTGGTGCACATCGGCGGCGTCGCCAACGCCACCCTGGTGCCGCTGATCAACGAGGGCACCATACGCCCGCTCGACGACCTGGTCGCGAAGTACGGCCAGCAGCTGAGCCCCAACCAGCTGATCAAGGTCGACGGCAAGATCATGGCCATCGCCATGATGGTCAACGCCCAGCACCTGATGTACCGGGAAGACATCTTCGACGACCTCGGGCTCGCCGTGCCGAAGAACTACGACGAGGTGATCGCGACGGCGAAGAAGATCCAGGCCGCGGGCGTCGTCGAGTACCCGCTCGGCGCGACGCTCAAGACCGGCTGGAACCTGGCGGAGGATTTCGTCAACATGTTCCTCGGCTTCGGCGGTGAGTTCTTCGGCCCGGGCCACATGCCCACGGTCAACAACGCCAGCGGCGTGAAGACGCTCGAGATGCTGAAAGCGCTGACGCCCTTCCTCGACCCCGAGTACCTGGTCTCCGATTCCACCTACGTCCAGCAGCAGTTCCAGCAGAAGAAGATCGCGATGGCCAACCTGTGGGCGTCGCGCGCCGGGGCCATGGACGCCGCCGGCGAATCCCAGGTCGTCGGCAAGGTCCGCATGGCCGCCGCCCCCGCGGCGGTGCCCGGCGGCAAGCCCGCATCGACGCTGTGGTGGGACGGTTTCGTGATCGCCAGGAACATCACGGAGAAGGAAGCCGAGGCGGCGTTCCGGGTGGCGTTGGAGGGCATCGACGCCGAGATGGCCAACGCCCATCCCGATGCCGCGGTGTGGATCATTCCGGGCGTCAAGCTCGGGCGCCTCGCCGAAGGTGCGGCGGCCACGGCGCGCGCCGGGGCGCCGGCCTATCCGGCCTCCTCCCAGATGGGGCTGATGCACACCGCGCTCGGCAACAACGTCGCGGACTTTCTCACCGGCTCGGAATCCGCCGAGAAGACGCTGGCCGACGTCGAGGCCGCCTACCTGACCGCCGCCCGCGAGGCGGGCCTCGTCAAGTAGACACCGGGCGCGGGGCGCGCGCGCCCCGCGCCGTTGCCCGCCCGCCGGACCGGTGCCGGCAGGCGGGCGACACCACCGGCAGCGGCACGGATCCACCGCCGAGCGCCGACGACACTGCAACGCAGCTCAGCCACGGGGGGCAAATGAAACCGCGCACTTTTTTCGCCTTCGTCGGGCCGTCGCTGCTGCTGATGTTCGTGTTCATCGCCGCACCGCTGATCAGCGTGTTCATCCAGAGCTTCTACATCACCCAGAAGGTGTTCGAGACCGTCGAGGTCGAGACCTGCACGCCCGGGTTCCCCGACCAGGTCTGCGTCACCGAGTCCAAGACCCGGCCGGTGCTCGACGAAAACGGCGTGCCGCTGACGCGCACCGAGTTCGCCGGCCTCGACGTCTACCGCTCGGTGCTCGACACCGAGGCGCTGGCGAACGCCTTCTCCGAAGGGGGCGCGGGCCTGGCAGGCGTGCTCGACATCGATTTCTGGAAGGCGCTGCGCTTCACCCTGACCTTCACGCTGATGACCCTGCCGCTGGTCATCGGCGTCGGCCTCGCCATCGCGCTCGCCGTCAACAACACCGTGAGCGCGATCCGTGGTCCGGTGATCTTCGTCTCGCTGCTGCCGTTCATCATCACCCCGGTGATCGGCGCCCTGTCCATCCGCTGGCTGTTCATCGGCGACGGCATCATGACCGCGGCACTGGAGGCGCTGCTCGATCGCGACATCGCCATGTTCGCGCAGGGCTGGACCATCGAGATCCTGATGTTGTTCTACCGCGTGTGGCACGTCGCCCCGTTCGCCTTCGTGATCTTCTACGCCGGCTTGCAGACGGTGAACCAGGACACCCTGGAGAGCGCGATCATCGACGGCGCCTCACGCTTCGAGCGGCTGCGCTACGTGGTGATACCGCACCTGATGCCGCTGATCGTCTTCGTCGCGCTGATTCACCTGATGGACTGCTACCGGGTGTTCGAGGAGATCATCGGCTTCAGCTCCGAGGCCCACGTCATCTCGCTGCAGTGGCTGACGTTCGACTTCCTCACCCCCGACGACAGCGGCAACCGATCGGTGGCACGCGCCTCGGCGTCGTCCATGTTGACCATGGTCGGCATCGTCATCCTGCTCATCCTGCCCCTGAAGCGCGCCTGGCGCGATCACCGGGGCGGGCACTAGGCGGAGGAACACCATGCCGACACCCGTTTCCATGCGCCAGCCGCTCAGCCTGCGGCTCACCTCGGCCGGGTTCCTGGCACTGTGGTGCCTGCTCGCCGCCTTCCCGCTGTTCTGGATCCTGGTGATGAGCTTCAAGCTGCCGGTCGATTCGTTCGCGGCCAACCCGCTCGCCGTGATCTTCGGCCCCGAGACCCGCGCCCAGGGCAAGGGCCTGTCGATCGTCGACATCGCCGCCGGGGCGGTGGCGCTCTACTACGCGTACCGCATCGGCGTGCGCCACCTGGCGGGCTGGGCGCGCTCGCTCGCGATCGCCGGGCAGGTCTGGCTCGGCTGGATCCTGGTGTGCCTGCTGTACGCGCTCGCCTTCGTGGTGGTCTTCGGTTACGCGCTGCCCGGTGTGCTGTCGGCGCTGAACGCGCTGCTCGGACCGCTGGGCGAACCGCTGATCGGGTTGACCGCGGAGCACTACCGCGCGGTCTGGGTCGAGAACGAGTTCTACCGCCAGTTCATCAACTCGGTGGTGGTCACCGCGGGCGTGGTGACGGTGTCGTTGACGGTGGGCACGCTGGCCGGCTACGGGCTGGCGCGCTCGGGCTCCAACCTCGCGTTCTGGCTGCTGATCCTGGCGCTGATCTTCCGCGCCCTGCCGCACTCGGTGCTGGTCACCGGCTACCTCCCGCCGTTCATCAACTCCGCGGAGATCCTCGCGCCGCTGCTCGGCGACGCGGCGCCGACGCTGTACGGCAGCCGCTGGGCGGTCATCGTCGTGCTGGTCTCCATCAACCAGCCGTTCACCATCTGGATGCTGCGCAGTTTCTTCCAGAACATCCCGGTGGAGCTCGACGAGTCCGCGCGGGTCGACGGGTGCTCGGTGTTCAAGGCGTTTCGCCTGGTCATCATGCCGGTGATGTGGCCGGGCGTGATCACCACGGGGCTGTTCAGTTTTCTGCTCGCCTACAACGACTACCTGGTGACCTCGCTGCTGCTCGACGCCGAGACGCAGACCATGGTCCCGGCCATCTCGGGTTACTTCAACCGCGAGACGACCACCACCGACCAGGTCGAGGCGGTGGCGGCCGCGGTGTCGATCACCGCGCCGCTGTTCCTGCTGGTGATGGTTTTCCAGCGCCAGATCGTCTCGGGCCTGACGCAAGGCGCCGTGAAGGGCTGAGGGAGGAACGCATGAAAGGGGCACGACCGCAACAGGCACCGCTTACCCGCGACAACGACCTGTCGAAGACCGCCGAAACGCGCCGCGTGGTCGAGTCGATGGTCGACGCGCTGAACGATCACACCATCGAGGGCATCGAGGCGTTCTTCGCCGAGGACTTCCGCTGGATGGGAAACGCCGGTTGCGGCACCAAGCACGGCGTGCGCGAGTTCCAGGACAACTGGCAGCGGCCGTTCCAGGCGGCGTTCTCCGACAAGGTCTGCACCGACGAGGCACGCATCGCCGAAGGCGAATGGATGGCGGCGTTCGGCGCCCAGCACGCCACCCACAGCGGCGAGTTCTTCGGTATCGCGCCGACCGGCAAACGGGTCGAGATCCGCTACATGGACTTCTGGCGGGTGCGCGACGGCAAGATCGTGGACAACTGGGTGATGGTGGATTTCCCGCATGTCCTGCGCCAGCTCGGGGTCGATCCGTTCGACGGCCACGGCTGGGAAGCATTCGATCGGGGGCGCCCGGCGCCGCCGGTCGCCGAACAATCGGATTGAGGTCGAGGAGAGCGAGAGTCATGGCGAACTATCTCAAACAGGGCCGCGATGCGGAATCGATTGCGGCCGCGGACGCTCGCGTGCGCGCGACCGTGGAGGCGTCGCTGGCCGACATCGACGCGCGCGGCGACGCCGCGGTGCGCGAGATGTCGATCAAGTTCGACAACTGGGAGCGCGAGGACTACCGGTTGAGCGACGCCGAGATCGAGGCCTGCCTCGCGCAGTTGTCCGAGCAGGACATCGCCGACATCTGCTTCGCCCAGGCCCAGGTGCGCAACTTCGCAGAGATCCAGCGCGCCGCCGTGCAGGACGTCGAGCGCGAAACGCTGCCGGGCGTGATCCTCGGCCACAAGAACATCCCCGTGAACTCGGTGGGCTGCTACGTGCCCGGCGGCAAGTACCCGCTGCTCGCCTCGGCGCACATGTCGGTGGTCACCGCCAAGGTGGCTGGCGTGCCGCGCATCGTGACCTGCGCGCCGCCGTTCGAGGGCAAAGCGGCGCCGGCCATCGTCGCCGCGCAGCACCTCGGCGGGGCGGACGAGATCTACGCGCTCGGCGGGATCCAGGCGGTCGGCGCGATGGCCATCGGCACCGACGCCATCCGCCCGGTGGACATGCTGGTCGGCCCCGGCAACGCCTACGTGGCCGAAGCAAAGCGCCAGTTGTTCGGCCGCGTCGGTATCGACCTGTTCGCCGGCCCGACCGAGACCCTGGTGATCGCCGACGAGACCGTCGACGGCGAGCTGTGTGCCGTCGATCTGATGGGGCAGGCCGAGCACGGCACCAACTCGCCGGCCGTGCTGCTGACGAACTCGGAGAAACTCGCCCGCGAGACGCTCGCCGAGGTCGACAAGCTGCTGGCGGTGCTGCCGACACGCGAGATCGCGGCGCAGGCGTGGCGCGACTACGGCCAGGTGATCGTCGCCGAGGACTACGACGAGATGCTGGCCATCGCCGACCAGATCGCCTCCGAGCACGTGCAGGTCATGACCTCGCGCGACGACTGGTTCCTCGAGCACATGACCAACTACGGGGCGCTGTTCCTCGGCCCGCGCACCAACGTCAGCTACGGCGACAAGGTCATCGGGACCAACCACACGCTGCCGACGCGCAAGGCGGCTCGTTACACCGGCGGGCTGTGGGTCGGCAAGTTCCTCAAGACCTGCACCTACCAGAAAGTGCTGACCGACGAGGCCTCGACCCTGGTCGGGGCCTATTGCTCGCGCCTGTGCGCGCTCGAGGGCTTCGCCGGGCACGGCGAGCAGGCCAACATCCGCGTACGCCGTTACGGGCGGCGCAACGTCGAGCCGTTCAGCGCGGTGGACGCGCTCTAGATCTCCTCCGCTGCGAGCGGTGCGACCCGCGTGTGCACCGCCGCCTTTTTCCCGGGAGGCCAATGACATGCAGCTACCGCGCACACCGACCATGCGACTCGACGGGCGCCGTGCGCTGGTCACGGGCGCCGGGCGGGGGCTGGGGATGGCGAGCGCCGCGGCCCTCGCCGAGGCCGGTGCCGAGGTGTTGCTCGTAGCACGCAACGGCGAGCAGGTCGAAAGCGTTGCCGCGGCCATTCGCGAGACCGGCGGCAAGGCCGACTCGGCGGTGCTCGACGTGACCGACGTCGGCGCCGTTCAGGCGCTGGTCGGCGCGCGCGGGCCGTTCGCCATCCTGGTCAACAACGCCGGCTCCAACCGCCCGGCGCTACTGCAGGACGTCACCGAGGCCGACTACGACGCGATCGCGAACCTCAACGTGCGCGCGCCGCTGTTCGTCTCCAAGGCCGTCGCCGGCGGGCTGATCGAGGCCGGCCTGCCCGGCTCGATCATCCACATGAGCTCGCAGATGGGACACGTGGGCGGGCGCGAGCGCAGCGTCTACTGCGCCACCAAGCACGCCCTCGAGGGCATGTGCAAAGCAATGGCCTGGGAACTCGGCCGGCACGGCATCCGCGTCAACACCCTGTGCCCGACGTTCATCGAGACGCCGCTGACGCGACCGTTTTTCGAGGACCCGGCGTTTCGCCGCGAGGTCGAGTCGAAGATCGCGCTCGGCCACCTCGGGCGCCTGGAGGACGTCATGGGCGCGGTCGTGTTCCTCGCCTCCGACGCGGCCTCGTTGATCACGGGTTCCGCGCTCATGGTCGACGGCGGGTGGACGGCGGCATGAAGCCGCGCACGCGCCCCAGCGCTCGCGCATACTGTCGGCCACCCTGCCTCGGAAAGATCGGCGTATGGCCAAAGAAGGCGTAACCTCCATGGACGTCGCGCGACGCGCAGCGGTATCGCAATCGGCCGTGAGCCGCGTGTTCACGCCCGGCGCAAGCGTGTCGAAGAGCATGCGCGAGAAGGTCCTCAAGGCCGCGCGCGAATTGGGTTACCGACCGAACGTGCTGGCACGCTCGCTGATCACGCGCCGCTCGCGCATCATCGGCGTGGTGGTCGCCTACCTGCACAACCAGTACTACCCGGTGGCGCTGCAGTACCTCTCGCACGT
>JBFJWO010000240.1:0-7751 GCA_041623575.1 Gammaproteobacteria bacterium | reverse complement strand
GCGCTGTCGATCGAGGACACGGTGTTGCCCGAACCCTTCGAGGCTGCGCGCCAGCCCAGGCTCGTGACGCTGGGCGAAGGGGTCGGCAAGATGCGCGCGGCCCAGCGCGCCCGCCACGACGCCGCGCTGGTCGTCGTCGGGCGCACCAGTGCCGCGCGCCTGAGCGATCCCGCGGATGCCGCGGCGCGGGTCCGCGCCTACCAGGAAGCCGGCATCGACGCGATCTTCCTGGTCGGCGTGGGCAGCCGCGCCGACCTCGAGCAGATCCTCGAGGGCATCGAGCTGCCGGTGATCCTCGGCGGTGCCGGCAGCGAGCTGAAGGATCGCGCCTACCTGGCCGGGCAGGGCGTGCGCGTGGCCCTGCAGGGCCACCAGCCGATCATGGCGGCCGTGCAGGCTGTGCAACAGACGCTGTCCGCGTTGCGGGCGGGGACCGCGCCCGGTGAACTGACGGGCGTTGCCGATCGCGAGTTGATGGCGCGCGTCAGCCGCGACGCGGACTACGACGGCTGGGCGCGGGAGTTCCTCGACGCGACCGACTAGCGCCCGGTGGCGCACTCCCACGGCGCGAACGGGTTGGCCCCGGCTGCCAGCAGCGGGCGCAGCGCCGGGTAGTGCTGGCGCAACACGCCGGCCAGCGTGCGCCCCGCTATCCAGTCGCGACCGAACTCTGTATAGACCTCGGCGTTGAAGTCCTCGGCGTAGAAGCGGTCGCAGTGCAGGCGTCGCGCGGCCATCAGGATGAACACCCTGAAAGCGGTGTCGCTGAAACCGAACCCCTCGGGCTTGGGTTCGGCCAGCAGACCGATCTGCAGGTCGATGTCGTCGACACGGTCGTGCCAGCGCCCGTCCTTGCCCCGCCGGCGCCCGTACACCGAACGCAGCGCCTTCACGTTCTCCGCGCCGAGTTCGTCGTAACGCTCGATGGGTTTCAGCGACAGGTGGCGGCGAAACGCGTTGTAGCGCGGCAGCCCACGCTCGCGGTCGCGCAGCACGTCGAGGGCAGCGAGATCGACCGTCACGCCGTCGTCGTTGGTCAGCTTGCGCAAGGCGACCGGGAAGTTGTGCAGGGTCAGCGCGCCCGACGGCGCGGTGGCGAAGGAATACCACAGCCTGGCCGGCCCGTGGCGGCTCACGTACTCGTAGGTGCGTGCGCCCGACAGCTCCTCGAAGGGCTCGGGCCGCCCGGCGCGTCCAGTGTCCGGGTCACGCACCCGGAAGGTATCGGGCATCAACGGGTGCATGCGGTAGACCGCGGCGAACTCCTCGGTGAGGCTGAACGGGGTGCCGTGGAACGCGCGTCGCCGCCCGGGGAGCCCGAGGCGTGCTTCGTCGGGCAGGTTCGCGAAGCCCTGGACCAGCAGCGGGGCACTCGCGGCAAGCCTGTCCTTCAGCGGCGCGGGCAGCGGCAGCTCGTTGATCTCGGCGGCGAGCGCGGCCGGGTCGAGTTCGACGCCGACCTTCTCGAAGCCGTCCCACTGGGCGAGCAGGGAGAGCCGCGTCGGGCGGTGCGGGAGGATTGCCGTGCTCCACTCGCGGGTGTGGATCTTGGCGATCACGGCAGCGTTGATCAGCCGCGCCTTGCGGAACACGTCCTCGTCGCTCAACCCCTTGTAGCGCCGGCGCAGCCCGCGGCAGATGGCATTGTGCTCGAGCGCGAACAGCGTGTGCAGCAGGCTCAGCCCCGCCCAGTAGCCGCCGTCGAACCCGGTCAGGTCGCGCCCGCGCGCCGCGCCGCTGGTCTGTTGCGGCAGGCGCAGGTTGCGCTGCGCGTCGCGGACCATCCGCAGCTCGCCGCGAGGGGCGCGCAGCACCGAGGTCAACTCGTCGCGCGAGCCGTAGATCTGCGAGGCGTCCCACCAGTGGGTCTCGGTGTTGACGAACCAGCGGCTGGCGCGCGCGCCGCGTTCGGCAAGCGAGGCCGGCACGCCGGGGACCTCGTGCGCGCCGACGCGCAGGTTGCGCGAGCGGTCGGGCTTGTGCGCGAACCATTCGTGAACCTGGAACTGCACCCAGGCCGCGGCAATCACGTTCAGGCCCTCGGCGGGGATGAACCGTTCGCGGTGCAACAGCGTGTCGCTGATCTTCTGCGGGCTCGGCAGGTCGGCGTCGCCGGTCGGCGTGTCGGGCATGTTGCGCCCGAAGCGCGTGTCGGCGGCGCCCATCTCCGGCAGGCCCGGATCGTTGCCGCGCCCGTCGCTCGGGCGATAGTCGAGCGCGCGCGAGTGCGACCGAGTCCGGGCGGGCTCGGGGCGCGCGTAGGCGTCGATCAGGTTGCCTTCGCGCAGGCGCGTGCGAAAGATATCGAGGCTGAGGATGGCCAGCACGTCGGGCAGCCGATGCCACGGCACGAAGTCGTGCGCGGCGAGCAACGCCTTTTCGAGCGCCTTGCGTTGTAGTTCCGGGCTCACCCCGTTCCTCCCCGGCCGATTGTCGGCGACGCGTTCGATCGGCTCGTCGTTGGCGTATCTCATCCGTCGGCTCTCGCGGCCTGCGGCGCCAGCACCCCCTGCTCGGCCATCGGCACGCGCGCGTTGCGCAGGTTCGAGCTGGCCTTGTAGGCAACGCGACGCGCCCAGTTGAGCGGGCCGATCGGCACGAAATCGCGCGTGTGGTTCCAGGGCGTGAACGCCGCTTTCTCCAGCGCGGCAGCGCTCGCCCGCGCGTCGTCGTTGGCTTCGAGCGTCAGGCGCCCCACCGTTTCGAACGCCGTCGCCCACTCGACGGTGGCATCCTCAACCGGTGTGCTGGCCGCGTCGCGAAAGCGTTGCACCTGCAGCTCGAAAACGACCGGGCCGCGCAGCAGGCGTGCCGCCAGTTCCTCGCCCGGCGGGCGTTGCGACGCCGGCGCCCGCTCGCCGAGCGGCGCGAAGCGGTACTTTACCGGCAAACGCTGCTCACCCAAAGCGAAAGGCACTTGGCTCCAGTAGGTCTCGGTGGCCAGGCTGTCGATGCAGTGACGCGCCTGGCGCAGGCGCCGCCGGATCGCAAGCCCGTTGCGCACACCGAGCCCGCCGAACAACGTACGCGGCAATCCCAGGCGCGCCTCGCCCAGGCGCCGGTGACGGCCGCCGACGATGGCCAGCGCGCGCAGGTAGTCCTCCGGGTCGCTGGCGTGCGCGACCGGACTGGTGGCGGCGAGCAGGTCCTGGACGTAGGCCCGCGGGTCCGCCGGGTCATAGAAGAGCCGCACCGCGAGCCCGAACACCCCCTCGCGGGTGTTGCCCCCCGGGCCGGGCGACGCTTCGGAAAAGCGGGCCCAGGCCGGGTACTGCGCACCCGGCTCGATCAGGTCCGAGCGCAGGTCGGGCGCCACCTCGCCGGCCACGGTGAACCGGGCGTTGAGCAGCCCGGCAAGCGTGCGGCTGTACATCGCCCGGCACAACCCGCCCCCGTCGCGTCGTTGGGCGCGGCGCTGCAAGGCGTTGGTCTGCAGCACCAGCAGGTCGGTCAGGCGCCGCGTTCTGACTTCGGTTTCGCGTTGGTCCACTGGCTTTCCTCCGCCCCGCAGCAGGCCGCCCGACAGCGTCGCGCTCACTGCGAGCCTGCCTCGGGCGCGGTCCGTGCCCAGCGGCCCCGCTTGATCAGTTCGTACAGCGCCGTGGTGCAGGCATCGGGCGCGCGGCCCTGCTCGACCTCGAGCACGGTGCGCGCGATCGAGTACTGCTGCAGCGCCAGGATGGTCTGGTTGCGCACGGCATAACAGCGCATCAGGCCGCGATGGGCGATCTCCCGGCAGGGATCGATCTCCAGCAGGGCATGCCAGTAGCCGGCCGCCTTGTTGACCGCCCCGGTGCCGGCGAAATGTTCCCCCAGCGTTTCGAGCAGCCGGGCGTTGCGTTGTCGAAAACGCTCGCGCACGGCGTCGAGCCACGGGGCGGGCGGCAACGGTGCGAAGACCTCGCCGCGGTACAGCGACACCGCCTGCTCGTAAGCCCGCGCCGCGCGCCCCGGCGCTCGCTGGGCGACCAGCCGGTCGCCGGCGGCGGCGAGTTCCTCGTACAGGCCGATGTCGAACGCGATCGGCACCGCCGGGTTCAGCAGGCACGTTTCCTGGTCGCGCAGCGCCAGGTCGGCACAGCCGCGCAACGCGAACTGGCGCCGCAGGCCCCGCACCGCCGCATCCAGGCAATGGCTCGCCGATTCGGCGTCCAGCGACGGCCACAGCCTCGCCGCCAGCTCGTGTGACACCGCGCGGCGGCCCGGCACCAGCAGCAGGAAACACAGCAGAGCGCGGGCGTGCGGGCCGAGGTTCGGCCCGAGGTCGCGCCCCTGGACGAGGATCTCGGGATTGCCGAAGCCGCAGATCTGCACCTGCGGCGACGCGCGACGCGGCGCGACCCGCCGCGCGGCGCTGGACACGCGGGCACCCGGGCCTTGCGAGGCACTCAGCGACGTTGCGTCGACGAGGCGAAACTGGCGTTCCTCCATGGGATCTCCTTTCGGTGGCGGCATCTGTGCGACCCGCTCGTTGCTGTTCGGCGCGGAACTGCTTCGGGGAAGAAAAAAGACGGACGTCCCTGTCCAAGGTGCTCCCTGCCGCGAGTGAGGAAGAGTATCCACGCGGGACTCAGCATAGGGCAGCGCCCGGCGCGCGGTAATACGGCATAGGACCTAGCCGGCGATGGCCGATAGACTAGGTCCGCGGCGGCGCCGAAGCGGCGCGAATAGGCCGATCGGCCAGTAGGCAGCGACCAGCCCGTGATTTACCTTGTGCCGCGAGGAGAACCTACCGTGGCAGTGAATCCGCCTCTCTATTTCAACGACCTGTCCGTGCGCACCGCGCTCATCAGCGCGCTGTTCCGGCAAGTCCCCTGGAGTCTCGTCGCGCACGTGGTGGCGAGCGGGGTGCTGTGCATCCTGCTGTGGGGCACCCTGCCCCACCTGCCGCTGCTGCTGTGGCTGGCGGCGTTGCTGGCGCTGTGCGCCGCCCGCTACGCCTCGTTCGTCGCCTTCAGGCGCTCGCACACCAGCGACGACAACCCGGCCCGCTGGGAGAACATCGGGGTCGCCTTCACGGCCGCCTTCGGCCTGCTGTGGGCGCTCACGCCGTGGTTCTTCCTGCTCCCCGAGAACACCGACACGCTGGTGCTGGTAACGGTGATCGTCATGGGGCTCGGCGCGGGCGCCTCGATCTCGCTCGCCCCGCACGTGCCGTCGTGTTTCAGCTTCGTGCTGCCCACCCAGCTGAGCCTGATCGCGCTGCTGGTCTACCACGGGACCTCGCTCGAGCTGGCGATCGCGGTGCTCGCGGCCTACGCGCTGGCGGCCAACCTGCTGAACAGCCTCAGCGTGCACCGCGAGCTCAAGACCAACGTACGCCTGTCGCACGAGAACCTGTCGCTGCGCGAGGAGGCCGAGCGCAAGAACGCGCTGCTCGAGACCACGCTGCAGAACATGGACCAGGGCATCGCGCTGTCGGACGCCGAGGGCAACCTGCAGATGTGGAACCAGCGGTTCTTCGAGCTGCTGCGGGCCGGCGGCGCACCGCAGCGCACGCTGGCCGCGGCCCTGGGGCGCGTGAACGCTCCGCTCGGCAAGGCCGCGAGCGAGGTGACGCTGGACGACGGCGACGTGCTGCAGATCGCCGACAACACGCTCGCCAACGACTCGCACGTCGTCACCGTGACCGACATGACCCAGCTGAAGAAACGCGAGCACGACCTCGAGCAGGCGCGCGAGGTCGCCGAACAGGCCAACGCCGCCAAGACCCGGTTCCTGGCGGCCGCCAGTCACGACCTGCGCCAGCCCATTCACGCGCTGGGGTTGTTTTTCGAGAGCCTCACCGAGCGCATACCGGACGACCCCGCCACGCGCCCGATCATCGACAAGATCAACGACTCGGTCGAGGCCATCGACACGATGCTCAACGCGCTGCTCGACATCTCCAAGCTCGACGCCGGCATCGTGCGCCCGAGCTTCACCCGCATCGCGCTGGGAACGCTGCTCAAACGCCTCGACGCGGAGTTCCAGCCGCTGGCAGCCGGCAGCGGCCTGTCGCTGACCATCCGCGCCCGCGATCTGTACGTGCGCAGCGACGAGTTGATGCTCGAGCGCATGCTGCGCAACCTGATCACCAACGCGTTGCGTTACACCCCGAGCGGGGGGCGTGTGCTGCTCGGCGTGCGCACGCGAGGCAGCTGCGCGCGGATCGAGATCCACGACACCGGCATCGGCATCCCGGGCTCGCAGCTCGACGAGATCTTTCTCGAGTTCCACCAGCTCGGCAACCCCGAGCGCGACCGCCGCCAGGGGCTCGGGCTGGGTCTCGCCATCGTCAAGCGCATGTCCATGCTGCTCGATCAGCCGGTGCGCGTGCGATCGCGCCTGGGGCACGGCTCGGTGTTCGCCATCGACGTCCCTTTGGCCGCGCTCGCGCACGCCGAACCCGACGAGCCCGCACCGCTGGCTGCCCTCATCGGGCGTGAGTTCAGCGACAGGCGCGCGCTGGTGCTCGACGACGACGGCACCATCCTCGACGCCATGCAGACGCTCCTCACCGGTTGGGGAATGCAGGTATGCGCGGCCGGCTCGAGCGAGGAAGCGCTCGCCAAGCTGCACGCCGGGGAAGCCGGGCAGCACCTGCCCGACGTGATGATCATCGACTACCGGCTGCGCGACAACGCCACCGGCATCGAGGCGGTCGAGACGCTGCGCGAGCGCCTCGGGCGGCCGGTGCCGGCCATCTTCATCACCGGCGACACCGCGCCGGATCGACTGCGCCAGGCCCAGGCCAGCGGCTACCCGCTGCTGCACAAGCCGGTACGCCCGGCGCGCCTGCGCGCGGCACTGCGCCAGTTGCTGAAGACCGACGCCGCCTGAAGGGGCGGCTCAGGTGTTCTCGATCAGGCCGGCGCGCGTCGCGCGCATCACCGCATCGGTGCGGTTGGTGGCGCCGAGTTCGCGGATGATGGCCGAGACGTGCAGCTTGACGGTCGCCTCCGAGATGTTCAACGCGCCCGCGATCTGCTTGTTGAGGTAGCCGCGCGCCAGCAGCTGCAGCACTTCGCGCTGACGCGGTGTGATGTCGCAGGGGATCGGCTCCGCGGGTCCTGCCCGAGCCTGCTCGACCCGGGTCGCGAGCGCACCCGAGAGGTACTGCGCCGGGACGTAGAGTTGCCCGGCCTGCACCACGCGGATGGCATTCAGCAACTCGCGGCTGTTGGCTTTCTTGGGCACGAACCCCGCCGCGCCGGCCTCGATCACGGCGTGCACGGTGTCCGCATCCTCGCTGGCGGTGACCACCAGCACCGGCACGCTGACGCCGAGCGCGCACAGCTGGCGCACCGCGTCGACCCCGCCCAGCCCGGGCATGGACAGGTCGAGCACGACCAGATCGAGGTTGGTGTAATGAGAGACCAGCCGCAACGCCTCCTCCGCGGTGGCCGCTTCGACGACGGTCGCGTCCGGGAAATTGCTCTCCAGCAACAGCCCCGTGGCTTCGCGAAACAGTGCATGGTCGTCGACGATGAGGACGTGCAAGAGCATCTCCGCGGTGCTTGGCGGGAATACGAAGGCGGCGTGCGCTGCCGAAAAACGGCGCTCGCTCGGGCGTGCGCACCCGCTGCACCTCGAAAACCGGCGCGGCACAGCCGGCACGGCGCGGCTTTCAGCCGTCCCCTGGCTCGAATCCCCCGGGAAGTACGCAACCCCGAATCGGCACAGGCGCGCTCTGGTCGTGCCGCGCCCCGGGCGGGCGAGCACCGGCATGCGCCCGCCGTCAGCGATCGAGAATACCGCAATCGGCAAGG
>JBFJWO010000239.1:0-7817 GCA_041623575.1 Gammaproteobacteria bacterium | reverse complement strand
GCCGACCACCAGGCAACGGTACTTGCGACTGGCGCGGGCTAGCGTCTCGGCAAGCGCCGCGAACGGGTAGTCCACGTAGGTCCCGTCCGCCGGCGGGCGGTCCTGCGGAATCCAGAACAACCGGCTCAGGCTCATGACGTGGTCGATACGCAGCGCACCCGCGTAGCGCATGTTCGCCGCGAGCACCCCGGCGAAGCCCCGGCAGGCGTCGGCCTGCATCGCCCACGGGTCCGCGACCGCGACGTTCCAGTACTGCCCCTCGCTGTTGAAAGCATCCGGGGGCGCGCCCGCCGACACGCCGCCCACGAACCCGCCGCCCGGGTCGGCGGCCTCCGCGCCGCGCAGGTCGGGCCCCAGCGCAAGGTCGCGATAGAGCCCGATCGTCATGCCCGCCTCGCGAAGCTCGCGCGAGGCGAGCGCCAGCTGCTCTTCGGCGAGCCATTGCAGGTAACAGTGCAGCCGCTCGAGGTCGTCGGCGTCCCCGCCCAGCAGGCCGCCGGGTGCGAGCCGCGCGGCCTCGAACTGCGCGTAGTGTCGAAGCGCCGCGCCGCGGCTCAACCGGAAGCGCCCGAAAGCCCGGGCCCGCGGTGTGTCGTGCGCGAGGTGCTGGTCGCGAAAGTGCCGGTAGAGGGCCGCGAAGACCTCGAGCTTCGCCGCGGTCACTGCCGGGTAGTCGACATAGGGTGCGTCGCGCAGGCGGGCGAGCACGTCCGGGCCCGGGGCCGGCGACGTACCGCTGCTGGCCGCCACGTACTCGCCGAAATCGGCGATCGCCGCGGGGTCGATGTACAAGGGATCGAGGAACAGGCGGCTCGTCGGCGAGTACGGGCTGCACAGCTCGGGCGTGGCGAGGGAACGGGCGTGCAGGGGATTGACCGCGAGGAAGTCCGCACCATGGGCGGCGGCGGCCGCGCCGAGGGCGGCGAGGTCGGTGAAATCTCCGATGCCCCAGTTGCGCGCCGAGCGCAGGCTGTAGAGTTGCACGCCAAGGCCCCAGCAACGCCCCGGTGGCGCCAGCTCGGGCGGCTGGTAGCAGCGCGACTCGACGGCGGGCGCCGGCGCGTCCCGCTCGCCGGCGACGGCCCCGCTGCGCGCGGACCCCGCGAAGGCGGGTGCCGCATCGACGATCCGCCTCAACGTCGCCTGCGGCACATCCCGTCGCTTGCCGAAACCGTCCTTGTAGCTGCCGTGAATGCCCAGCCGGGCGAGGTGCTCGGGCAGCGCCTCACGCCTCGCCATCCACCCGCTCCAGCAACGCCAGCGCGTGCGCGCCCACGGTGTACAAGGCAATCGGCACCGGCACGCCGGCAAGCTGCTGTGCGGCACTGTCGAGCAGCACCCGCCAGTCGCCCTCCGGCAACGCGAAGCTGCGCTCGTGATCGCCGGCATTGAACAGCACCCGCAGGGTACGCGCCTGCCCGCCATGCACCTCGCGCAGTTCGAGCGCGAGGCAGGCAGGCGAGTGGTGCCAGCCGGCGTCCGTCATGGGTTCGCCGTCCTCGCCGAACCAGCCGACGTCCGGGTCGTCCCGGTCCAGCCACTCGATGCGGCGCAGGCAGGGATAATCGCGGCGCACGGCCAGGGTACGCTCGGCGAAGTCCAGCAACGCCCGGTCGGCCCCTTCCCAGTCGAGCCAGCCGAGCGCGTTGTCCTGGCAGTAGGCGTTGTTGTTGCCGTCCTGGGTACGCCCGATCTCGTCACCGGCGCAGAGCATCGGCGTACCCTGCGCGAGCAGGCAGGTAGCCAGCAACGAGCGCTGCAGGGCGGCGCGGCGTGCGCGCACGGCCGGGTCGTCGCTCGGACCCTCGTGGCCGGCGTTCCACGAGCGGTTGTCGTCGTGGCCGTCACGGTTGTCCTCGCCGTTGGCCTCGTTGTGCTTGCGCTCGTAGCTGACGACATCGGCCAGCGTGAAACCGTCGTGGGCGGTGATGAAGTTGACGCTCGCAGCCGGTGGGCGCCCGCCGTGGCGGTACACGTCCGCCGAACCGGTGAAGCGCTTGGCGAGGCTGGACGCGTTGCCGCGCCGCGTGAGCCAGACATCGCGCACCTCGTCGCGGAAACGCCCGTTCCACTCGGCGAACGGCGCCGGGAAGGCGCCGAGCTGGTAGCCGTCCGGGCCGAGATCCCAGGGCTCGGCGATCAACTTGACGGCGCTCAGCACCGGGTCTGCGGCGAGTGCACGAAACAACGGCGCATCGGACCGGAAGCCGTGCTCGCCCCGCCCGAGCACGCTCGCGAGGTCGAACCGGAAACCGTCGACGCCGAGGTACTGCACCCACCAGCGCAGGGCATCCACGATGTGCGCGACCACCTGCGGGTGATGCGTGTTGAGCGTGTTGCCCGTGCCCGTGTCGTTGACGTATTGCGCGAGATCGCCGTGCGTCAGGCGGTAGTAGGCGGCATTGGCGAGCCCCTTGAGGTGGTACAACGGCCCGCTCGCCCCGCCCTCCGCGGTGTGGTTGAAGACCACGTCCAGCAACACTTCCATGCCGGAGGCGTGCAACGCCTCGGCGGCGCCGCGAAACGCCTCCGCGCTGCCATAGGCAGGATGCGGCGCGTGCCAGGCGAGCGGATTGTAGCCCCAGTAGTTGACCTTGCCGCGCTCGGCCAGGAAGGGTTCGCTCACGAACGCCTGCACCGGGAGCAGTTCGACCGCCGTGACGCCGAGTCGGCTCAAGTGTTCGATCACCGGTTCGCTGGCAAGGGCGGCGAAGCGCCCGCGCAGTGCCTCGGGCACCTGCGGATGGCGGGCCGTGAATCCTTTCACGTTCAACTCGTAGATGACGGTGCGCTCCCAGGGGATGCGCGGGTGCGAGGTGACCGGCGCCGGCGTCTCGCACACCCGCGCCCGGAACATGTGCGCGGCATTGTCGCGGGCGTCGGGCTTGCGCTCCCCGGGCCGGTGCTCGTCCACCCAGCGGTAGTCGCCGCACACCTCGCGGGCGTACGGATCGAGCAGCAGCTTGGCCGGGTTGCAGCGCAAACCTCGCGCCGGCTCGTAGTTGCCGTGCGCCCGCAGCCCGTAGACCTGGCCCGCGCGCGCCCCGGCGAGATGACCGTGGTGGACGTCGCCCGTACGGGCCGGCAGGGTCAGGCGCCGGCGCTCGTCGCCGCCCGGCGAGTCGAACAGGCACAGCTCGACCTTTTCGGCGTCCGGGGCGAACACCGCGAAATTGATGCCGTTCGCGTCGGCGCTCGCGCCGAGCGGCCCGGGCGAGCCCGCGCTCAGCGCGTCGGCTGCCACTGGAACATCACGGTAGCCAGCGGCGGCAGGCTCAGCGCCAGCGAGTAGGCACGCCCGTGAAAGGGCACCGGTTCGGCTTCGAGCGCGCCGAAGTTACCGATCCCGCTGCCGCCGTAGACTTCGGCGTCGCTGTTGAAGCATTCGCGGTAACGCCCGGGATGCGGCACGCCGACCCGGTAGCCGTACAACGGCTCGGGCGTGAAGTGGCTGACCGCTACCACCAGCGCCTCCCCGCCCGGTTCGCGGCGCAGGAACGCCACCACCCCCTGGTCGACGTCCTCGCCGCTGATCCACTCGAAGCCGCGCGAGTCGTTGTCGCCCCGGTGCAGTGCACGATCGCTGCGATACAAGCGATTGAGGTCGCGCACGACCTGCTGCAACCCGCGGTGGTCGGCGTCCTCGAGCAGGTGCCAGTCGAGCGAGCGGTCGTGGTGCCACTCGCGCCATTGCCCGAACTCGCCGCCCATGAACAGCAGCTTCTTGCCCGGGTGGGCGTACATGAACCCGAGGTAGGCGCGCAGGTTGGCGAACCGGCGCCAGCGATCACCCGGCATCTTGCCGAGCAGCGAGCGTTTGCCGTGCACCACCTCGTCGTGCGAGAGCGGCAGGATGAAACGCTCCGAATGGGCGTAGGTGAAACCGAAGGTCAGGTCGTCGTGATGATAACGGCGATAGATCGGGTCGCGGCTCACGTAGGTCAGCGTGTCGTTCATCCAGCCCATGTTCCACTTGAAGTGGAAGCCGAGGCCTCCGCCCTGCGGGGCGGCCGTGACCTTGGGCCAGGCGGTCGATTCCTCGGCGATCATCAGCGCGTGCGGGTGGCGTTCGCGCACGATCGAGTTCACTTCGCGCAGGAAGGCCACCGCCTCGAGGTTCTCGCGCCCGCCGTAGCGGTTGGCCACCCATTGGCCGTCGGGACGGCTGTAGTCGAGGTAGAGCATCGAGGCGACGGCATCGACCCGCAGGCCGTCGATCCCGAACTCCTCGAGCCAGTACAGCGCGCTGGCCACGAGGTAGTTCGACACCTCGCGCCGCCCGAGGTTGTAGATCAGCGTGTTCCAGTCCGGGTGGCGGCCGCGGCGCGGGTCGAGGTGCTCGTACAGGCAGGTGCCGTCGAACCGCGCAAGGCCGTGCGCATCGGCCGGGAAATGCGCCGGTACCCAGTCGAGCAGGACGCCGATGCCCGCGGCGTGCAGCGTGTCGACGAAGGCGAGGAAATCGCGCGGCCGCCCGAAGCGCGAGCTGGGCGCGAACAACGCCGTCGGCTGATACCCCCAGGACCCGTCGAAAGGGTGCTCGGTCACGGGCAGCAACTGCACGTGGGTGAACCCGAGCTCGGTCGCGTACCCGGCCAGCGCATCGGCCAGTTCCGGCCAGCTGAGGAACGGCTGCTTGCCACCGCCACCTTCGCGGCGCCGCCACGAGCCGGCGTGGACTTCGTAGATCGCCAACGGGCCGTCGGCGTCGTTCACCGCGGCACGGTCGAACGCCTGCGGCTGCGCCAGCGCGGGCGCCACGATCGAGGCGGTGGCCGGGCGGCGCTCGGCGAAAAATGCGTAAGGGTCGGCCTTGTCCGGGAGCGCCTTGCCGTGCGCGTCGCACAGCGCGAACTTGTAGCGGGCGTCGGCATCGACCCCCGGCACGAACAGGTCCCACACGCCGCACGACACGTGCCGGCGCATCGGGTGGCGGCGCTTGTCCCAACCGTTGAAGTCGCCGATCACCGAGACCGCGCCCGCGTTCGGCGCCCACACCGCGAAGCCCACGCCGGCAACGCCGTCGACGCTACGGCAATGCGCGCCGAGCACTTGCCACGGCCGTTGGTGCGAGCCCTCGCTCAGCAGCCAGCTGTCCATCTCCCCCAGCAACGGCGGGAACCGGTAGGGGTCGTCCAGGGTCAGTGCGGACGAGCCCGGCCATTGCGCCCGCAACCGGTAAGGCGCCTGCGGGCAGGCGAGCGGTACCGCACCGGCGAACAAGCCGTCACCGTGCTCCACGGGCAGCGCGTGCGTGCCCTCGCCGGCAATGACCGAGACCTCGCTGGCGCCCGGCAGCAACGCCCGCACCCACACCTGCCCGTTCTCCAGCGGGTGCGGGCCGAGCACCGCAAAGGGGTCGCCTTGGGTGGCGCGCAGCAGGGCGGAAAGTGCCGGGTCCATCGTGGCTCGCTCAGTGCGGGGCGAGCACCGGCTGCACGCCCCAGATGGTGGCGGCGTAGTCGCGCACCGCCCGGTCGCTCGAGAACGGGCCCATGGCGGCGACGTTCAGCAACGCGCGACGCGACCACTCCTCGGGATCGCCCCACACCCGGTCGACGGCTTGCTGCGCCTCGAGGTAGGCATCGAAATCGGCCAGCAATTGGTAGTGGTCGCCGTGTTCGAGCAGCGCATCGTGCAACGCGCGAAACCGCTCCGGTTCCTCCGGCGCCAGCGCGTCGCCGACGAGCATGGCGAACACGGCCTGCAGCCGCGGGTCGGCGGCGTGCACGCTTCGCGGGTCGTAACCGTCGGCGCGCAATTCGGCTACCTGGTTCACACTGTTGCCGAAGATGAAGATGTTCTCGGCGCCCACCGCGTCGCGGATCTCGATGTTGGCGCCGTCCTCGGTACCGATCGTGAGCGCACCGTTCAGCGCCAGCTTCATGTTGCCGGTGCCGGAGGCCTCGGTGCCCGCGGTCGAGATCTGCTCGGAGAGGTCGGCGGCCGGGATGATGCGCTGCGCGAGCGACACCCCGTAATCGGCCAGGAACACCACCTTGAGCCGGTCCCCGACGCGCGGATCGTTGTTGACCCGGGCGGCCACGTCGTTGACCAGCTTGATGATCAGCTTGGCCATCCAGTACGCAGACGCCGCCTTGCCGGCGAAGATGACCGTGCGCGGGACGTGATCGTGCTCGGGATGCTCGACGATATCGCGGTAGCGGGCGAGCACCTGCAACAGGTTCAGCAACTGGCGCTTGTACTCGTGAAAACGCTTGATCTGGACGTCGAACAGCGAACCCGGATCCACCGCGATGCCGGTGGTCTGGACGATGAAGTCGGCCAGCTGCTGCTTGTTGGCCGCCTTGACCTCGCGAAAGCGTTGGCGAAAAGCGGCATCCGAGGCCATCTCGCGCAGGCCCGCGAGTTGCCCCAGGTCGGCGCGCCAGCCGGGACCGATGGCCGAGTCGACCAGCTGCGCGAGCCCCGGGTTGGCCTCGGCCAGCCAGCGGCGGGGAGTCACGCCGTTGGTGACGTTGCAGAAGCGGTCGGGAAACAGCGCGGCGAAATCGGCGAACAGCTTCTCGCGTACCAGGTCGCTGTGCACCGCCGAGACCCCGTTGACGCGGTGGCTCGCCAGCACGCTCAGGTGCCCCATGCGCGCCCGCTGGCTGTGCGGGTCGATGAGCGCGAGGCGCTCGCGCACCGGGCCGGGCAGCTTGCGCCTGGCGGCGAAGCGCGAGAAGCGTTCGTTCAGGCTCTCGATGATCTGCGCGGGGCGCGGCAACACGCGGTGCACCAGGGCCATCGGCCAGGTCTCCAGCGCCTCCGGCATGAGCGTGTGGTTGGTGTAGGAGATCACCTTGCCGGTGATCTCCCAGGCCTCCTCCCAGGCCATGTCGTGCTCGTCCACCAGCAGGCGCATCAGCTCGGGCACGGCCAGCGCCGGGTGCGTGTCGTTCAGATGCACGGCGGCGAGGTCGGCGAGCCGGGACCAGTCGCGGTGCACGCGGCTGAAGCGACGCAGGATGTCCTGCAACGAGGCGCTGACGAAGAAGTACTCCTGGCGCAGGCGCAGCTCTTCGCCCTGCGGCGTGCTGTCGTCGGGGTAGAGCACGCGCGAGATGTTCTCCGCGGTGTTCTTCACGCTCACCGCGGCGGCGTACTCGCCACGGTTGAACAGGTGCAGCTCGATCGGCTCGGTCGACTCCGCCGACCACAGCCGCAGCGTGTTGACCACCCGGGAGTTCCAGCCCGGCACCGGGGTGTCGTAGGCGACGGCGAGCACGTCCTCGGTGTCGCACCACAGCGCCCGGCCGCCGCTCGATTGCACGGTGCCCCCGAAACGCACGTGGTAGGTCAGCTCGGGGCGGCGAAACTCCCACGGGTTGCCGGTGCGCAGCCAGTAGTCCGGGTACTCGACCTGCCAGCCCTCCTGCAGACCCTGGCGGAACATGCCGTAGTCGTAGCGGATCCCGTAGCCGATCCCGGGCAGGCCCACCGCCGCCATGGAATCGAGAAAACACGCCGCCAGCCGCCCCAGGCCGCCGTTGCCGAGCGCGGGATCGGGCTCGTAGGCCTCGATCGCGTGCGGGTCCACGCCGAGGCGGGTCAGCGCCTCGGTGGCCGCCGGCTCGAGGTCGAGCGCCAGCAGTGCGTTGCCGAGCGCGCGCCCCAGCAGGAACTCCATGGAGAAGTAATACACCTGCTTGGCGTCCTGGCGCTCGTGGGCGTGCACGGTGTCCAGCCAGTTCGGGACCAGCCGGTCGCGCACGGCGTGGGCGGTGGCGGCGAACCAGTCGCCGTCGGTGGCCGCTTCGGGGTGCTTGCAGACGTCGTATCTCAGGCGCTCGAGAATCGCGTCCGCCAGTTGC
>JBFJWO010000238.1:0-7819 GCA_041623575.1 Gammaproteobacteria bacterium | reverse complement strand
TTGACGCCCTGGTTGCCGAGCTCCTTGTAGAACGGCACGTTGGCGTCGCCGTTGATGGTCGAGACCACGGCGGTCTTCTTGCCGGTGGAGCCGAACTTGCGGATGTCGGCCACGATCGACTGCCAGTCGGAATGGCCGAACGGCGTGTAGTTGATCATGACGTCGTCGTCGTCGACGCCCTTCGCTTCGAGGTAGGCGGCGAGGATCTTGTTGGTGGTACGCGGGTACACGTAGTCGGTGCCGGCCAGCACCCAGCGCTCGACGCCGATCTCGTTCATCAGGTAGTCGACCGCGGGGATCGCCTGCTGGTTCGGTGCGGCGCCGGTGTAGAACACGTTACGCGAGGACTCTTCGCCCTCGTACTGCACGGGGTAGAAAAGCAGTCCGTTCAGCTCTTCGAAAACCGGCAGCACCGATTTGCGCGAGACCGAGGTCCAGCAACCGAACACGGCGGCGACCTTGTCCTTGGCGAGCAGTTCGCGCGCCTTCTCCGCGAACAGCGGCCAGTTCGAGGCGGGATCGACGACCACCGGCTCGAGCGGCCTGCCGAGCAACCCGCCCTTGCGGTTCTGCTCCTCGATGAGCATGAGCATGGTGTCTTTCAAGGTCGTTTCGCTGATGGCCATCGTTCCGGACAGCGAGTGCAGGATGCCGACCTTGATGGGCTCGGCACCGAGCGCGAGCGTACTCGTGCTCGCGCTGGCGACCAGGGTCAGGCAGGCCAGGCACTGCTTTATCTTCGAGCGGGTGTGCATGATCGGTTTCCTCATCGGGTGACTCGGGATGACAAGTTGCGCTTGCCTGGGTCCGCCCGGTGCAGAAGCTGTGCCAAACGCTCAAGCGGTTGTTTTGAATGACGAAAGCCTGCGGAGCTGCCGTTGGCAGTGGCCTCCGTGTGCTTCGCGGTGGTGCGTCGCCGCACGACGATGTTCCAGACCGGTGCGCCGCTCGCGCAGCGCGTCAGTAGAGCGGTTCGAAGCGGTCCTCGTCGACCACCAGCCGTTCGAGATCGCCGCTCGCCAGGTTGAAGTACCACCCGTGCAGCTGCAGTGCCTTGCGTTGCAGCGCGTCGGCGATCCACGGGTAGCCTGCGAGGTTGGCGAGCGAGGCGGCGAGCGCACGCCGCGAGCAGGCGCAGGCCTGATCGTCCAGGTCTGCGTCGGGCATCTCGGCGAGTACCGCGCGCGCCGCCGGTTCGGCGACCGAGGTCCAGCGATCGAGCAGTCGCTCGGCATCGAAGCCGTCGATCAGTCGCACCAGCAGGCTGCGGATCCCGCCGCAGCGGGAGTGGCCCATGACGATGACGCGGCGCACCTTGAGGTAGCACACGGCGAACTCGAGCGCGGCCCGCGTCTCGGCAAACTGGCCGCCGGCGTCGAACGGCGGCACGAGGTTGGCGATGTTGCGGATCACCATCAGGTCGCCGGCGGCCGAGTTGGTGATGATCGCCGGGTCCACGCGGGAATCGCAACACGCGATCATGAGGATGCGCGAGTGCGCGCCGTAACGCACCAGCTCGCGATAGCGGCCGTCGCGATCGGCGGTGTATTCGTCGCGAAACGTCTCGAAGCCCGCGACAAGTGCGTCGATGTCTTTCATGCCATTCGTCCGCAAGGGCGGGCGCGGTGAACCGCGCCCTCGCCCGGCCCGGCGCCGGCGCCGCGCGCTCAGTCCAGGGCCGTGCGACCCGTTACAGGATGTAGCCGCGCTCGTCGTGGGCGGCGATGTCGAGGCCTTCGGCTTCCTCGTCCTCGCCCACGCGCAGGCCGACGAAAGCGTCGACCAGCTTGAGCAGGATCCAGCTCACGATGGCGCAGTAGACGACGGTAGCGACGACGCCGACCAGTTGCGCGAACACCTGCGCACCGATGCCGTCGTTGCCGTCGCCGAGACCGCTGCCGCCGAGCGCGGTGGCCGAGAAGACCCCGGTGAGGATCGCGCCGATGATGCCGCCCACGGCATGCACGCCGAACACGTCGAGCGAATCGTCGTAGCCGAGCGAGCGCTTGATCCGGGTCGCTGCCAGGAAGCAGCCGACGCCCGAGGCCGCGCCGATGGCGAGCGCACCCATGGGCCCCACGGATCCCGACGCCGGGGTGATGGCGACCAGGCCCGCGACGGCGCCCGAGGCGATACCGAGCACGCTCGGCTTGCCGTGCACCTGCCACTCCACGAACATCCAGCCGAGTGCCGCGGCGGCGGTGGCGATCTGCGTCACCGCCATGGCCATGCCGGCGACGCCGTCGGCGGCGAGTTCGCTGCCGGCGTTGAAGCCGAACCAGCCGACCCACAGCATCGAGGCACCGACCAGCGTGAGCGCCAGGTTGTGGGGCGGCATCGGCACCTGCGGGTAGCCCCTGCGCTTGCCGATGACGATGGCCGCCACCAGCCCGGCGACGCCGGCGTTGATGTGCACGACCGTGCCGCCGGCGAAATCGAGCACGCCCCAGTCGCCGAGCCAGCCGCCGCCCCATACCCAGTGACACACCGGCGCGTAGACGAACGTCACCCACAGCGCCATGAACCACAGCATGGCGGAGAACTTCATGCGCTCGGCGAACGCGCCCACGATGAGCGCCGGGGTGATGATGGCGAACGTCATCTGGAAGGTCATGAACACCGATTCGGGAATGGTGCCGGCGAGCGCGTCGACCGTGACGCCGGCGAGAAAGGCTTTCTCGAAGCCGCCCACGAAACTGTTCGCCGCACCTTCGGTGAAGGCGAGGCTGTAACCGTAGAGCGCCCACAGGATGGTCATCAGCGAGGTGATGGCGAAACACTGCATGAGCACCGACAGCACGTTCTTGCTGCGCACCATGCCGGCGTAGAACAGCGACAGCCCGGGGATGGTCATGAACAGCACCAGCGCGGTGGCGGTGAGCATCCAGGCGGTGTCGCCGCTGCTGAGTTCGTCCTGGCCCAGGGCCAGCGACGGGAGTGCCAGGACCGCGAGCGCGGTGCAGAGGGTCGTGAGTCTCATGTTGCCTCCGAAGAGCGTGCCCGCCGGGGAAGACGGGCAGTGTTTTATTGAAGCGGATGGGTCGGCGGCGGGTTGCGACGAGGGTCGTGGTTACGCGCGTCACCGACCGGCGCCGGGGCACTGCCGCTGGTGACTAGATCGCCGCGACGCCGGTCTCGCCCGTGCGGATGCGGATCACCTGCTCCACGTCGGCGATGAACAGCTTGCCGTCGCCGATCTTGTCGGTCCTCGCGGCGCCGGCGACGGCTTCCACGACGGCGTCGACGAGTTCGTCGTCGACCAGCAGTTCGAGCTTCACCTTGGGCAGGAAGTCGACCACGTACTCGGCCCCGCGATAGAGTTCCGTGTGGCCTTTCTGGCGGCCGAAGCCCTTGACCTCGGTCACGGTCATGCCGCTGATGTTGCGCCCGGCGAGCGCGTCGCGCACGTCGTCGAGCTTGTAGGGTTTGATGATCGCGGAGACGAGTTTCATTGCCGGTGCCCTGTGGTCCAGTGTCGGGCAGCGACGCTCACAGACCGTGCCAGTATCGGTCTGTCAGGGAATTCAGGGCGTTAGGCGTCTGGCCGCGGCCCCATGGCGTCTCGATGCACCAACGGTGCGCGGCGCCTGCACCGGTTCGGTGCGCAACGGTTCGGGCGCCTCGAGCCGGTCGACGCGCACCGGCAGCCAGGCGCGCGCCGGGTGCGGCTGACTCACTGGTCGTGAAAAGGCAGCGCCAGCCGCGACCAGTGGATCAGGCCGCCGGGGATGTTCGCGACCCGCTCGAACCCGGCCTTCAGCAGGATCTGCGCCGCCATCCCCGAGCGCTTGCCCGACTGGCACACCGTCACCACCGGCTTGTCGCGGGGGATCTCGGCGAGGCGCCCGCGCAGCTCGTCGAGCGGCACCAGGTGGGAGTCCTGCAGGCGGCCGAGCTCGCCCGCGAACTCCGCGGCGCTGCGCACGTCGAGCACGAACAGGTCCCGGTAGTTGCGCGCCACCCAGTCGGGCTGGACCTCGGGAATGCCGGCGAAGGTGACGGTCACCGGGCCCCAGGTGATCTCCTCGCGCAGGCGATTGTGCTCGGGTCGGCCGCACTCGAGGTTGGCCGGCACGGCGATGTCCAGCAGTTTGGGGTGCGCCAGGCCGAGGTTGTCCATGAAGCCGACGAAGTCTTCCTCGCGCGCCTCGCCGCCGATGCGGGGGTTGAAGCGTTGCTCCTCCGCCACCGTTGACACGGTGCGGCCCTGGTAGTCGTGGGCGGGGTAGACCAGGCAGGACTCGGGCAGGGTGAAGATCTGCTCGCGGATGCTGGTCCACATGGCGTGCACGTCGCCGCCCTGGAAGTCGGTGCGCCCGGAGCCGCGGATCAGCAGGCAGTCGCCGGTGAACGCCATGTCCCGGCCGTTGGTGACGTAGGTGACGCAGCCGTCGGTGTGCCCGGGCGTGGCGCGTACCTCGAGCGAGCAGTTGCCGAACGCGAGCACTTCGCCGTGATCGACGGGCACGTCCACGCACTCGATGCGGTAACGTCGCGAGAGCACGATCTCGGCGCCGCAGGCCCGCTTGAGCAGCCAGGCGGCGGTGACGTGGTCGGCGTGCACGTGGGTGTCGAGCACGTAGCGGACCTTCAGGTCCAGCTCGCGGATCAGGGCCTGGTCACGGGCGTGCTGCTCGAACACCGGGTCGATGACGACGGCCTCGCGCGATTGCTCGCAACCGAGCAGGTAGGTGTAGGTGGAGGATTCGGAATCGAACAGCTGGCGAAAGATCATGCGTCCTCGCGGTGTCGTCGGGGGCTTACAGCCGGCGCCTGAGGGAAGGCCAGTAGCCGTCGGCCTTGCGCACGTTGCCCGGCACATCCTCGCGCCAGGTCTCGCGCACTTCGGGAGAGAAGTTGAGATAGAGCTTGCCCTGGTGGACGGTGAACGCGTGCGGGTCGGTCGGCGCCAGCGCGTTCTTGCTGGCGGCGTAGGCGCAATAGCCGCCGTACTGCGGCGCGTAGCGCTCGGGCGAGCGGGAAAACGCGTCGCGGTTGCGGGCATTGAGGAACTGCCAGGTCGCGCCCTGCCAGAAATAGGTATAGGCCTTGCTGCCGCGGGTCGGCTCGCCCCGGTTGAAATAGGCGACCGGGTCGTAGCCACGGATGGCGATGCCGTCGACGTTGAACGCCTCGCCGGCCGCAAGCGCCGGCGCCGCGCTCAGCCAGCCGAGCATCGCCAGCACGACCGCCCGCCGCGCGAGGCGGCGCACAGGGTGGGAAAGGGCCGGTTTGTCCACTCGACTGCGCTCCCCGGGCTCTGCCCGTGTGTGGCGGCCCGCGTGCGAGCCTGGCCAAGTATAGCCGCGCGCCGGGAGCGAGGTGCCGCGCAGTGTAGGGGCGGGCCCGCGACCCGACCGGGTGCGGTCGCGCCGTTGCGCGACGTCCGCGGGGCGAGGCCCGATTTTACTTGGGGCCCGGGTTGTTTCAAGCTTCACCGGCCGGGCGCGCGACGCCTGCGGGCGACCTTCGGCCAGCGCGCTCAACGGGAGGATCACATGAGGCGTTGCTCATCGAGCACCGGGACGGCGTCGGCGTGAACGAATCGACCTGCACCGCCGCCGACGCCCTCATCGAAGGCCTGCTCGACGCGGGCGTCACGCACCTGTTCGTCAACTTCGGCAGCGACCACCCGGACATCATCGAAGCGCTGGCCCGGTTGCGCGCGCTCGGGCGCAACAGCCCGCGGGTCATCGTCTGCCCCTACGAGAGCGTGGCGCTCAGCGCCGCGCACGGGCATGCGCTGGTGAGTCGCCAGGCGCAGGCGGTGTTCGTCCATTGCGACGTCGGCACCCAGACCCTGGGCGGCGCCGTGCACAATGTCAGCCGCGCCCGCGTGCCGGCGTTCATTTTCGCCGGTGAAACGCCGTTCACCATCGACGGCGAACTGTTCGGCGGGCGCAACCGCCCGGTGCAGACCCTGCAGGACGTGCACGACCAGCACGGCATCGTGCGTTCCTACGTCAAGTGGTCGGCGCCGCTGAAGACCGGGCAGAACGCCCGCCAGATGGTGTACCGCGCGATGCAACTGGCGCACAGCGAGCCCGCCGGGCCGGTCTACCTCAGCGGCGCCCGCGAATACCTCGCCGAGCAGGTGCCGAAAGGCCGGGGCAGCGAGGCATCGCGCTGGCCCGTGCTCGAGCCCACGGGCCTGGCGGACGACCTGGCGCGCGAGATCGTGACCGCGCTGGCCGACGCCGAGCGACCGTTGCTGATCACGAGCTACGCCGGGCGCGATCCGCGCGCGGTCGCCGCGATGGTGCGCTTGTGCGAGGCGTTGGCCGTGCCGGTGGTGGAGGCCAGCCGCAGCGTCGTCAATTTCCCCGCCGATCACCCGTTGCACCTGGGGTACGCGAGCGAACCGCTGGTGGAGGAGGCCGACACGATCCTGGTGGTCGACTGCGACAGCCCCTGGGACGGCTCGGCCTGCTCGCCGCGTGACGACGCGCTGGTGTTTCACGTCGACGTCGACCCGCTCAAGGCGAACCTCGTGCTGTGGCACACGCCGGCGACCCGTTGCTGCCAGGCGCATGCGGCGCTGGCGCTCACCCAGTTGTCCGAGCGGGCGGCGAACACCCGCATCGACGCCCGCGTGCTGGACGAACGCCGCCGCCGGGCGGGCGAACGCCATGCCGCCCAGCGCCGGCAGTGGGCCGGGCAGGAGGCCGCGCCCGAGGACGGCACCCTCACCCCTGCGCTGCTCACGGCCTGCCTGCGCGGGCTCGTCGACGAAGACACCATCGTCGTGGACGAGACGATCACCAGCTTCGCCGCGGTCTGCCAGCACCTGCCGCGCACGCGTGCCGGCACCTATTTCACCTCCGGCGGTTCCTCGCTCGGCTGGCACGGCGGCGCCGCCATCGGCATCAAGCTGGCGGCGCCCGAGCGCACGGTGGTGAGCCTGACCGGCGACGGCAGCTACTACTTCAGCGTGCCCTCGGCCGTGCACTGGACGGCGCGCCGCTACGCGACCCCGTTCCTGACCGTCATCTACAACAACGGCGGGTGGAACGCCACGCGGTTGAACACGCTGAGCCTGTACCCGCAGGGGACGGCGCAACAGACCGACCACTTCTGGGTGAATCTGGAGCAGCGGGCCGACCTGGCGGGGATCGCCGCGGCGGCCGGCGGCGCACTGGCGCGAACCGTCACCAGCGCCGATCAGCTCGAAGCCGCGCTGGCGGACGGCCTGGCGGCCGTCGGGGCCGGGCGCGCGGCGGTCGTCGAAGTGCGCCTGCCGCCGATCTCCCGGCAGGCCGATTGAGGGGCGTGGGCGACGCCCGTGCCGCGGTCCTCGCGAGCCCGCCGCTGGCGGCGAACGGCGTCATCGATCGGGTTCGGACTCAGCGACGCCCGGTCCCGCGCGCCATGCCGGGACGCCCCGCTGTCAACGCTTGGCCCGCAACTGTGCCAGCGCCGCGCCGAGGCCCGCGTTGAGGATCCGTATGTCGCTGCCGAGCGTGACCAGGTCGAAGCCGAGGTCGAGCATGCGGCGGGCGTAGGCCGGCTCCAGGCAATGGACGCCGGCGCGCACACCGGCGTCCTTCGCGGTGGCGAGGATGTGCTCGATGGCGCGGACCACGGCCGGTTCCTCCTGGTCGAGCTTCGGCGTGTAGCCCATCGACAGGCTGAGGTCGCTCGGTCCGATGTAGACACCGGTCAGGTCGGGCGTTGCGACGATCCCCGCCAGGTTCTCCAGCGCCTGTGCGGTTTCCACCATCGCCAGCGTGACGGTCTGCGCGTTGGCGTGGGCCGCGTAGTCGGCGCCGTGCACCATCGCCGCGCGCGTCGGGCCGAAGCTGCGATCGCCGCGCGGCGC
>JBFJWO010000237.1:0-7872 GCA_041623575.1 Gammaproteobacteria bacterium | reverse complement strand
CGCCCCTCCCACGTGAGCCACGGGGTGGCGTAGTAGAGGCCGAGCAGGCTCAGTACCGAAACGAGGCGAAGCGTCGCGAACCGACCCGTGACCTTGCGCGGGTAGATCTTGCGCGCCTGCTCGTAGAGCAGTGCGCTGACTTCGCGATCCGCCGGGGCGCCGGCGCCCGCGCGCGACGACCCGTCCGCCGTCGCCGGTTCGTTCATCGGGTCGGGCTCAACGACGTCGTGGCGCGTCCGTTGCCCCCGGCCGGATCACGTTCAACGGTCACGCAGGCTGATGACGTACGCGGCCAGCAGGTGCACCTTGGCATCGCCGAGAAGATCCCGGTGCGCCGGCATCACGCCCTGGCGGCCGCCGCGGATGCTCTGGCGAATGGCCTGCTCCGAACCGCCGTACTGCCAGATCCGGTTGTTGAGCGCCGGTGCCCCCAGCGCCGGGTTGCCGCTGCCGTCGAGTTGGTGACAGGCGGCGCACAGCGTCTCGTAGCGTGCCTTGCCGGCGCTCGCCTGGGACGCATCGAACTCGCGCCCGCTGAGGCTGAGGACGTATTCGGCGACCTGCACCACGCCGACCTCGCCCAGTACCTCACCCCACGCCGGCATGACGCCCTGGCGCCCCTCGGCGATGCTGCGGGCCACGTTTTCGGGATCGCGCCCGTACAGCCACTCGCTGTCGCGCAGGTTCGGGAAACCGACCGCGCCCCGGGCATCGGAGCCGTGGCAGGTGGCGCAGTAGGTGACGAACAGCCGCTCGCCCATCTTCAGCGCCTCGGGCTCCTGCGCCACCCGTTCCAGGGGCTGACTCAGGTAGCGCTCGTAGAGCGGTCCGTAGCGCTCCTCGGCAGCCGCCATTTCCTCGTCGTACTGACCGGTGCCGCTCCACCCCAGCAGCCCGGGGAAACTGCCGAGCCCCGGGTAGAGGATCAGGTAGACCACGCCGAAGACCAGCGTGACGTAGAACAGGTTCAGCCACCAGCGGGGCAAGGGGTTGTTGTACTCCTCGAGGTCTTCGTCCCAGACATGGCCCATGGTCTGTGGCTCGCCCTCGACGTCGCGGCGCCCGCGCGCGAGGTGCACGACCATCACGCTGAGCCAGACGATGCCGAGCACGGTCGGCACCACGATGTACCACTCCCACAGGGCACTGGTGAAATCAGCCACGGCGCCGCTCCGCGTCCGGCGGCACAGCGCCGCGACCGTCCTCGGCGTCGTCCAGGATGGAGCGCGCGGCGCGCTCGAAGGCGCTGCGCCGGGCGGGCCCGAACGCCCAGGCGATGATCCCGAGGAACAGGAACAGCAGCGCGACGGTGTAGATGGCGTGAACGGTGCTCATGGTCGGTTACCTCTACTTCATTGCGACGGCGCGAGCCGCGTGCCCAGGATCTGCAGGTAGGCGATCATCGCGTCCATCTCCGTTTTCCCCGCGAGCGCCTGCGGCGCCGCCGCGATCTGCTCGTCCGTGTACGGGTGGCCCAGCGTGCGCAGTACCCGCATCTTGCGTTGAATGACGGCGCCGTCGGCGGGCGTCGTCTCCAGCCACGGGTAGCCCGGCATGATCGACTCCGGCACCACGTCGCGGGGGTTGATCAGGTGCACCCGGTGCCACTCGTCACTGTAACGCCCGCCGACCCGGTGCAGATCGGGGCCGGCGCGTCGCGAGCCCCACTGGAACGGGCGGTCGTAGACGAACTCGCCGGCCACCGAGTAATGCCCGTAGCGCTCGGTCTCGGCGCGAAACGGGCGGATCATCTGCGAGTGGCAGGTGTAGCAACCCTCGCGCACGTAGACGTCGCGCCCGGTCAGTTGCAGCGCATCGTAGGGCTCGAGTCCCGCCACCGGCTCGGTGGTCGAGAGCTGAAAGAACAGCGGGACGATCTGCACCAGCCCGCCGACCACCGCCGCGACCAGCGTAAACACGATGAGCAGGCCGACGTTGCTCTCGATACGCTCCTGGATACCTTGCGATTGCGCCATGCTGGGCTCCTCAATGGGCCGGCGCGGCGGCCGGAATGGTCATCGTCGCGGGCTGTGCGCCGGCGACGGTCTTCCACAGGTTGTAAGCCATCACCACGGTGCCCGTCAGGAACAGCGCACCGCCGGCGAAGCGGATCACGTAGAACGGGTGCATCGCCTGCACCGACTCGACGAAGCTGTAGGTCAGGGTGCCGTCGGCGTTCACCGCGCGCCACATCAGCCCCTGCATGATGCCGGCCACCCACATGGCCGTGATGTAGAGCACGATCCCGATGGTGGCGGTCCAGAAGTGGACCTCGACGAGCTTGAGGGAGTACAGCTCGCGGTCGAACAGCTTGGGGATCAGGTAATACATCGCCCCGAGCGAGATCAGGGCGACCCAGCCGAGTGCGCCGGAGTGCACGTGACCGATGGTCCAGTCGGTGTAGTGCGATAGCGCGTTGACGGTCTTGATGGCCATCATCGGGCCCTCGAACGTGGACATGCCGTAGAAGGACACCGAGACGATCAGGAACCGCAGCACCGGGTCGGTGCGCAGTTTCTCCCACGCGCCCGACAGCGTCATGATGCCGTTGATCATGCCGCCCCAGGACGGCGCCAGCAGGATCAGCGAGAACACCATCCCGAGCGACTGCGCCCAGTCGGGCAGCGCGGTGTAATGCAGGTGGTGCGGGCCGGCCCAGATGTAGGTGAACACCAGCGCCCAGAAGTGCACCACCGACAGGCGATACGAGTAGACGGGGCGCCCGGCCTGCTTGGGGATGAAGTAGTACATGATGCCGAGGAATCCAGCGGTGAGGAAAAAGCCCACCGCGTTGTGCCCGTACCACCACTGCACCATCGCGTCCTGCACCCCGGCGTAGGCCGAGTAGGACTTCCACATCGACACCGGCAGCGCGGCGCTGTTGACGACGTGCAGCATGGCCACGGCCAGGATGAAGGCACCGAAAAACCAGTTGGCCACGTAGATGTGGCGTACCCGGCGCGTGGCGAGCGTGCCGAAGAAGACCACCGCGTAGGACACCCACACCGCGGTGATCAGGATGTCTATCGGCCACTCGAGCTCGGCGTATTCCTTGCTCGAGGTGATGCCGAGCGGCAGCGTGACGGCGGCGAGCACGATGACCAGTTGCCAGCCCCAGAACGTGAACTGCGCGAGGCGCGGGGCAAACAGGCGTACGTGGCAGGTACGCTGCACGCAGTAGTACGACGTCGCGAACAGCGCCGAGCCGCCGAAAGCAAAGATCACCGCATTGGTGTGCAGCGGGCGCAGGCGGCTGTAGGTGAGCCACGGCAGGTCGAAATTCAGCACCGGCCAGGCGAGCTGTGCGGCGATCAGCACGCCGACCGCCATGCCCACCAGTCCCCAGACGATGGTCATGATGGAGAACTGGCGTACCACGTTCATGTCGTAGGTGTCGTTGCTCGCTTGCATGGGCTGCTCTCTCGGCTGGTTGGCTGCGCCGGGCACTTCAGGCGCCGGGCCGGGTGACGGCGCCGGCGACGAATTCGGGGGCCAGGCCGAAGTCCCACAGGATGGCGGAACCGGCCAGGAAGGCGACCAGCGCGACCAGGCCGAGGCCGAGGATGGCGCTGGCAAACAGGAACCCGCGCTCGGGCGGTATGTCCATCATGACCGGCACGCCGATGTACAGCAGCCGGATATTGAGGCCGAGCGCGGCCATGCCGACGAGCAGGTTCAGCCACAGCACCGGGTATAGCTGCATGAGCCCGACCAGGAACAGCGGGGTGCCGGCGAACGCCGCCAGTCCGATACATTGCGACAGCGGCTGCTCGGCGCCGTAGGTACGGGCCATCCAGTGCACCATGGCGCCGATTCCCGCCACGCCGACGATCATCGCGAGGTAGTACAGCACCGCGATCGCGATGGCGCTGCGCAGCGAGAGCTTGACGACGGTGCCCGCGCCGACCTGCCACCCGATCTGCGTGGTGCCGATCACCGCGCACACCGGCGGGATCAGCGCGACCAGCAGCACGAACCCGAAATACAGCTGCCCGATCGTGTAGCTGCGCGAGCGGATCAGCGCCCACTCCTGCCTGGTGTCGAAGAAAAGTCCCCAGAGATGACCGAACATGTTGGTTTGCCCGTGCGCTGGCGCACCGCCGCCTGCCGGCGATGTCTGTTCGCGCCGCAGTGTAGGTAACCCGCCTCGGCGATTCTTGATCTCGATCAACTATTACCCCTCACGCCGGCCTACCCTGCGACCCAGGCTTTCTCACCCCCGGCGGCGGCCCACCTTGAACGACAACGGCGACCCGAACGGCGGCCGTCACGACGGCGCGCAGCCGTGCTTCCACTGCGGTGCGCCGGTCCCGCCCGGCAGCGACTGGCGGGCGATGGTGGGCGGTGTCGCGCGCTCGCTGTGCTGTCCGGGGTGCCGGGCGGTGGCGGAAACCATTGCCGGCGCCGGCCACGCGGGTTACTACCAGCGACGGGCGGAACCGGCCCGCAACGCGGCCGGCATGTCCGATCTGCTGGCCGGGGCGGCCGCGCTGGACCACCCGTCGCTCGCCGGCGGCTGCCAGCGCGACCTCGATGCACACCGGCGCGAGGCGACGCTGATGATCGCGGGCATCAGTTGCGCGGCGTGCGTGTGGCTGATCGAACGCCGCCTGGCCGGCGTGCCGGGCGTGCTGCAGGCCGAGGTGAATCTCCCTACCCACCGACTCACGGTCCGTTGGGACCGGCGACGGACGTCGCTCGGTGCGATCGGCGCGGAGATCGCGCGGGTCGGCTACCTTGCCCAGCCCTACTCCCCCGACGCCCGGCGCCGGACGCTGGCCGGGCAACGCCGGGCGCTGCTGCGCCGCCTCGGGGTCGCCGGCTTGCTCGGCATGCAGGTGATGACGCTTTCGGTGGCGCTCTACGGCGGGGCCTGGTACGGCATGGACCCCGCCATGGAGATCTTTTTTCGCTGGAGTGCGTTGTTGCTGAGCGTACCCGTCGTCGCGTTCTGCGCCAGCCCGTTCCTTGCCGGTGCCTGGCGCGGGGTGCGGCGGGCGTCACCCGGGATGGACCTGCCGGTCACGCTCGGGATCGCGCTGGCCTTCGGCGCCAGCGCCTGGGCGACCTTCACCAACCGTGGCGAGGTGTACTTCGATTCGGTGGCCATGTTCGTGTTCCTGCTGCTCGGTGCCCGCTACCTGGAACTGGCGGCCCGCGCGCGCGCCGCCGATGCCACCGAACGCCTCGCCGTGGCGACGCCTGACACCGCGCGGCGCCTGCGATTGCCGCACGGCGACGACTACGAGATCGTCGCCAGCGCAGCCCTGCGCCCGGGCGACTGGGTGCAGGTGCCGGACGGCGCGACGCTCGCCGCGGACGGCGTGATCGCGGCGGGCGAGTCGGTCTTCAGCGAGGCTCACCTCAGCGGCGAGAGCGCGCCGGTGCCCAAACGCCCCGGCGACCGGGTGATTGGCGGCAGCCTGAACCTGGCGCATCCGGTGACGGTGCGGGTGAGCGCGTGCGGCGAGCACACGGTGCTCGCCTCGATCGTGCGCCTGCTCGAGCGGGCCCACAGGGAGCGGCCACGCCTTGCGCGCCTGGCAGATCGCGCGGCCGGCGCGTTCGTGCTCGTGGTGTTGCTGCTGGCGCTCGTCACCGCCCTGTACTGGCAGGCCCACGCACCGGGGGAGTGGCTGCCCGTCACGGTCGCCGTGCTGATCGTGACCTGCCCGTGCGCGCTGTCGCTGGCGACCCCGGCCGCGGTCACCTCGGCGCTCTCCGCGCTGATGCGTGAAGGCGTACTCGTCACGCGCGGCGACGCCCTCGAGAATTCGACGCGCGTTACCCACTGGGTATTCGACAAGACCGGGACCCTGACCGAGGGGCGGCCGCGCCTGGTGCGGACCTTCGGGCTCGGCCTCCCGGAGCAGGAAGCCCACGCGATTGCGGCAGCCCTCGAACGCGGCAGCCAGCACCCGCTGGCCGAGGCCCTGCGCCAGGCGGCGCCACCGGCGGCGGCGCCGGCGAAGGAGCTGCGCAGTTTCCCGGGGGGCGGTGTCAGCGGCAGCGTGGGAAAGACGCGCTACTGGTTGGGCGCCCCGGCCTTCGTCACGCGACACACGGGCCACGTGCTCGACCAGGCCGTGTGCGCCGGCTACCCCGAGCACTCCCTGGCGGTGCTCGCCGATCGCGAGTGCATCCGCGCGGCGTTCGTGCTCGGCGACCGCATCCGGCCTCGCGCCGCGGCGCTGGTCGAGGAACTGCGCTCGCGCGGCGGCGAGGTATGGCTGCTGAGCGGCGATCGCGACAGCGCCGTGCAGGCCACCGCGGCGAGCCTCGCTATCGCGCATTGGGAGTCCGGGCTGGCGCCCGGCGACAAGCTCCAGCGTGTGCGGGCATTGCAGCGCACCGGCGCCGTGGTTGCCATGGTCGGTGACGGCAGCAACGACTCCCCCGTGCTCGCGCAGGCGCAGGTCTCCATCGCGATGGGGACCGGCGCCCGAATGGCGGCGGTCAACGCCGACGTGGTGCTGCTCGGCGGCGAGCTGGCGGGCGTGTCGGCGCTCGCCGCGACCGGTTGGCGCACACGCCGGGTCATTCGTCAGAACCTCGCCTGGGCCCTGCTGTACAACTTCGGCGCGCTCCCCGCCGCGGCGCTCGGCCTCGTGCCCCCGTGGCTGGCCGCGGCCGGCATGTCGGCCAGTTCCCTGGTGGTCGTCGCGAACGCGTTACGTCTCGGCCGGCAGAGGCGCCCGGCGCACGACGACACCCCGGTCACCGGCCGCGCGCCGGCGCAGGTCGCCTGATGGAAATCGTCTACCTGCTGCTGCCACTGGCCGGCGTGCTGGTCGTGGCGATCGGAGCCGCACTGCTGTGGGCGGTGCGTTCCGGGCAGTTCGACGACCTCGAAGGGCCCGCCTATCGCATCCTGATGGACGACGACCCGGTCGCGCCCGACGATCCCGCGCCGGGCGACGGGGCGCCCCACGCCGACGATTGAGGCTTCTCACAGGCAGACCGCTCTCGCGCCACGGCGCCCAGGGGGCTTCGCCAATGCCCCGCCAGCACGAGCGCGCTCACCAGCACCGTCGGCGCAAGGCCCGCGTAGAGACCGGATCGCGCGCGCCCGGCGAGCGGCGGGCGCACCGGAGCCGTTGATCTGTATCAAGTCGCCTGCCGACCCAGCCCCTAGAGTCGGAACGACTGCGGCGGTTTCGCCGTCAGCCCACCGAGGTGCGCGATGGCCAAGACCGACCTGTTAGCCGAAGCATTCCAGCGCCTGCGCAACGAGCAGCGCGAGGCCGCCAAGCACGCCGACGCCGGCGCCTGGACCCTCGCCACCGTGGGCGCGGACGGTCGGCCGCGGGCGCGGACCATGCTGATCAAGGTGCACGGCGACCGGGAGTTGCTGTTCTTCACCAACACCGACAGCCGCAAGGGCGAAGACCTGGCCGGCAACGCCGAGGTGGCCCTGTGCGTGTACTGGCAGCAGCTGCAGCAGCAGATCACCGTCGAAGGCCGCGCCGAGCCCATCGACCCGGCGAGCGCCGACGAGCAGTGGGCCGCGCGCGGGCGCGAGAACCAGCTGGCTGCCTGGGCTTCGGAGCAATCGCGCCCGCTCGCCAGCCGCGAGGAGCTGCTGCAGCGCCTCGGCGAGGTACGCTCCCGCTTCAAGGATCGCCAGGTGGCCCGGCCTCCTCACTGGTCGGGCTACCGGGTGCACCCGCAACGCATCGAATTCTGGCGTGCCGGGTGGCACCGCCTGAGCGAGCGGGTATGTTACAGCCTGAGCGACGGGCAATGGGAGGTCTGCCTGCTGAACCCGTGACGGTCGTGCCGGTGACCGCGCTGGCGCCAGGCCTGACCTGGATCAACTTGCCCTCGGCGGCGCCCTCCACACTCTGCGACGGGGCATAGTAGACGCCCGGG
>JBFJWO010000236.1:0-7875 GCA_041623575.1 Gammaproteobacteria bacterium | reverse complement strand
GGTTCTCCCATCGCGTGGAGGTGGCCACCGGCGGTGCCGCGCCCCCCAGCCCCGTGATCGCCGCCATGGAGCGCATGGGGTTCCGGGTGACGCACCTCTACGGCCTCACCGAGACCTACGGCCCGGCCACCCTGTGCGCGTGGCAATCCGCCTGGGACGAGCTCGACGCCGAGACGCGGGCCGCGCGGGTCGCCCGCCAGGGCGTGCGCTACGCGACGCTCGAGGACACCCGCGTGCTGGACCCCTCGAGCCTCGAGGACACGCCCGCCGACGGTGCCACCATCGGCGAGCTGATGGTGCGCGGCAACACCGTGATGAAGGGTTACCTCAAGAACCCGGCCGCCACCGCGGAGGCATTCGCGGGCGGCTGGTTTCACACCGGCGACCTGGCGGTCATGCACCCCGACGGCTACGTGGAAATCAAGGATCGCGCCAAGGACATCATCATCTCGGGCGGGGAGAACATCTCCAGCCTGGAGATCGAGGAAGTGCTCTACAAGCACCCCGAGGTGCTCGAAGCGGCGGTGGTCGCACGCCCCGACGAGCACTGGGGCGAGACGCCGTGCGCCTTCGTCACGCTCAAGGCGGGCGCCGGCGCCGACGCGGCGGCGATCATCCAGTACTGCAAGGCCAACATGGCGCGCTTCAAGGCGCCACGCACGGTGGTCTTCTGCGACCTGCCGAAGACCTCCACCGGCAAGATCCAGAAAGTCGTGCTGCGCGAGCGAGCGCGCGAACTGTAGCCTGGGGAACGCACCAGGGGGCGCGCGAAAGGCGGGCGCAGCACCGGTGCCTCGTTGTCGGTGCTGCGGCACTTGGTGAACAATGGACGCGGCTACCCGCGGGAGCACGCCATGCCACACGGCCAGCCGGGTGAATCGCCGGCCCTGAACCAGCCGCCGCCGCTGGAGGACTACAACGCGTTCGAGCGCGACCCGGCACTGGTCGCGGCGCTGGCGCGCGAAGGCGCCGCCTGGGCCCACGACCGCCTGGGCGTGTTCGGCATCGCCACCGGCGGCGCGGAGTTGCTGCGGGCCGGCGCGCTGGCCAACGAGCACCCGCCGCGCCTGCATACCCACGACCGCTTCGGGCAACGCATCGACGAGGTCGAGTTCCACCCCGCCTACCACCAGCTGATGCGCCACGTCTTCTCCAGCGCGATGCACAGCATCGCGTGGACCGAGCACCAGGGCGGGCACGTGGCGCATGCCGCCATGGTCTACCTGATGGCGCAGACCGAGACCGGCGTGTGTTGCCCGGCCGCCATGACCTATGCCGCGGTGCCGTCGCTGCGGCGCGACGAGGCCATCGCGGCACAGTGGCTGCCGCGCCTGCTGAAGCCCGCCTACGACCCGTTGTTCGCGCCGCCGGCGGAGAAGGCCGCGGTCACCGTCGGCATGGCGATGACCGAGAAGCAGGGCGGCTCGGACGTGCGCGCCAACCGCACCCAGGCCCGCCCGGTGGCCGGCGGCGGGCCCGGCGGCGAATACCTGCTGCAGGGCCACAAGTGGTTCTGCTCGGCGCCGATGTCGGACGCCTTCCTGACCCTGGCGCAGAGCCCCGGGGGACTTTCGTGTTTCCTGGTGCCGCGCTGGCTGCCCGACGACACGCGCAACCGCTTCGCCATCCAGCGCCTGAAGGACAAGTGCGGCAACCGCTCCAACGCCTCCGCCGAGATCGAGTACCACGACACCTGGTGCCGGTTGCTCGGCGAGGAAGGCGACGGGGTGCGCACCATCATCGACATGGTGCAGCACACGCGGCTGGACGCTTCGGTGGCGCCGGCCGGGTTGATGCGCCAGGCGCTGGTGCAGGCGATTCACCACGCGCGCCACCGCCAGGCGTTCGGCAAGCGCCTCGCCGCGCAGCCGCTGATGCGCCAGGTGCTGGCGGACATGGCGCTGGAGGTCGAAGCGGCGTTGCTGCTGGTGATGCGCGTGGCGCGGGCGTTCGACGAATCGACCGACCCGCCCGGCGAGGCGTTCGCCCGCATCGCCACCGCGGTGGCCAAGTTCTGGGTCAACAAGCGCGCCCCCAACCTGGTCTACGAAGCGATGGAGTGCCTGGGCGGCGGCGGCTACGTCGAGGACTCGGGCCTGCCGCGGCTCTACCGCGAAGCGCCGCTGAACAGCATCTGGGAAGGCTCGGGCAACGTCATCGCGCTCGACATCCTGCGCGCGCTGGCGCGCACGCCGCAGGCGCGCGAGGCGCTGTTCACGGAACTGGCGCCGGCCGAGGGCGAGGATCGCGACTTCGACGCGGCGCTCGCGGACCTCGGGCCACGCCTGCAGGCGAAGGACTTCGAGCCGGCGCGGGGCCGCTGGCTGGCGGAGCGCCTGGCGCTGCTGCTGCAGGCCTCGCTGATGTTGCGTCACGCAGAGCCCGCGCGAGCACGGCTTTTCTGCGCTTCGCGCCTCGGCGAACCGCACCACGTGTACGGCGCGCTGCAGGGCGAAGCCACGGTGCTCGATGCGATCGTCGAGCACGCGTGGCCCGGCTGACGTCACGGGCGCCGTGCGCGCCTTGAGCCGGGCCGTGGGCGCGGCGGCGCTGGCGTTCGCGCCCGTGACGCTCCCGCTCGGCGACCCCGGCGCGCCCCCGCTCGCACCGGCACAGCTGATCGAGCTGGCGCGCGGTGGCGGCCTCGTATTTCTCACCACCCACGCCGACGCGACGCTCGGTACCGACGAGGTGCGCGACGCCAACGCCGATACCGCGTTCCTGGCCGACTGCGCGCGCCAACGCGCACTCAACGACGAAGGCCGCGAGCACGCGCGCACCTTCGGCCGCGCCCTCGCCCGGCTGGGCATCGTCTTCGCCAGCGTCGCGGTCAGTCCCTACTGCCGTGCCCGCGAGACCGTGGAACTCGCGCTGCCCGGTCGCGCTTTCGATGCCGATGCGGACCTGCGCAGCACCTGTTTCGCCAGCGCCGTCGCGATGCGCGAACGCCGGGCCGCACTGCTGCGGCGCCTGGCCACGCCGGCCACGGGCAACGTGCTGCTGGTCACCCATTTCTGCAACGTCTCGACGTTCGCGCGCGCGACGCTCGACTGGTGCGGCCTGAGGCTGGCGCCCGGCACCTCGATCGTCTACCGGGCCGGGGCCGGCGAACCCACGCCGCTCGGCTGCATCGCCGCCGAGACCTGGCGCAGTTGGGGAACCGACGACGGATGAGCGGGCTCGGCGGGCGCATCCGCTGGCGGTCGCTCGCAGCCGCCGCCCCGGGCGCCGTGCTGCTGGTTTGCGTGGCGCCGCTGCCGGCCTGCACTTACGTCGGCACGCCGTCCACCGACGACCCGTGGGTACTGATCGGGCTCGCCAATCAGCGCCTGAACAGCGGCCGCGAAATCGGCGCTCGCACCCTGTTGCATGCCGCTTTGCCGCTGGCACGCGAGCGCGGGGACCGGCTTGCCGAGACGCGCATCCACAACGACACCTGCCTGACCTTCGCGGCCGGCGGCGACGGCAGCCTGGAGGCCGAGGCGGCTTGCCGCCACGCGCGCTCACTCGCGCAGCGCCATGGCTTCGACTTCGAACTGGCGCAGAACGAAAAGAACTATGCGCTGCTGTGGCAGGTCCGTGGAAGCCGGTACGCCGCCTGCTCGCACGCCCGCGAGGCGCAGCGTCTGCTCGACGGGCTGCGGGACAGCGACGGGCGCGCTGAGCGTGGCACCGGTCAGCGCGAACGCGCTCTGCTCGCGATGCAGGTCGAGCGCGTCGAGGGGAGCGCGCGCTGCGCAGAGATGCCGCTGATCCCGTGAACGCCGGAAAGACCGGCGCGAACGGATAAAGAGGCGCGCGGCGCCTAGCGCAGGCTCCACCACTGCAGGCGGTTCAGCATCCCGGCCAGGCGTTCGCCGATCTCCTTGCGGTGCTTGTAGGTGACTTCGTAGACGTCGGCGTTCTCGGCCGCCTCGAGCAGCAGGTCGTCGCTGGTGCGCAGTTCGTCGACCAGCGCGAGGTCGACGGCGCGCACGCCGTGCCAGTGCTCGCCGGTGGCGACTTTCTCCATGTCGAGTGCGGGGCGATGCTCGGCGACGAAGTCCTTGAACATCCCGTGGGTGTCCTCGATCTGCTCCTGCAACCGCGCGCGGTCCTCGTCGGTGTTCTCGCCGAACATGGTCAGCGTGCGCTTCAACTCGCCCGCCTTGATCATCTCGAAATCGACGCCGTGCGAGTCCAGCAGCCGGTGGAAGTTCGGGATCTGCGCCAGCACGCCGATGGAGCCGAGGATGGCGAACGGCGCCGCCACGATACGCTCGGCCACGCAGGCCATCATGTAGCCGCCGCTGGCCGCCACCTTGTCGACCGCCACGGTCAACGGGATGCCGCGCGACTTGATGCGCAGCAACTGCGAAGCCGCCAGCCCGTGCTCGTGCACCAGACCGCCGGCGTTCTCCAGGCGCACCACGATCTCGTCGGCGGCCTCGGCCAGTGACAGCACGGCGGTGATCTCCTCGCGCAGGGACAGCACCGCGCTCGCGCGGATGTCGCCCTTGAAGTTCAGCACATAGACCCGCTTGCGGCGCTCGCCCGTTTTCGCGCGCGCCTTGTCCTCGGCCTTGCGGGTCTTGGCGACCTTGCGAAAGGCTTTCTTGGGCAACACCCGCTGCTGCAACGTCGCACGCAACTGCGAGAAACGATCGTTCAGCGCGCGTACCTCGAGGTGGCCTTCTTCGCGGCCGCGCCGGCGCGAGCCGACGGCCATCGCGACCATCAGCGCGACGACCACCAGCACGGTCACCGCCTTGGCCAGGAACAACGCGTACTCGCCCAGGAATTCCATCAGATCAGTCCTTCTTCTCGGTCTTTGCGCATCGGTGTTGCCGTGCTCGTTGGTCGTGGCTCAGCCGTGATCGTTTCCAACACATGCGAGCCGTTGGCGTGCCGGGCCCGGGCATTGTCCGCGGGATCGGCAGGCGGGATGGCCGCCGTGTTTGGTTGGTTGTTCGCGGTGGTGGTCGGCGAGGCCGGTGGCCGCCGTCTTTGTTGGGGCCTTTGCGGTGGTGTCGGCGAGGTGGGTGGCCGCCGTTTTTGTTTGGTCCTTCGCTGCATGCTGGTGGGGTATCTAGGTTCCACGGCGGCTTGCTCGCAGTTCCAACCAAACCGGCTGGTGGTCGGAGCCGGTGGCCGCGTCGTCGATCCACACGCGCTCGATCTGCTCGGCGAGCGAGGCGCTGACGAAGAAATAATCGAGCCGCGTGGGTACGCCCTGCACGTCGGCGGTCACGCCCTGCGCCTCGTCGTGCCCGCTGCTCACCCAGGCGTCGACGAAGCCTTCCGGGTTGGTGACCAGCCCGCCGTAAGGACTGAGCGGGCCGACCATGCGCCGGTACTCCGCCGAGTCCGGCGCGAAATTGAAGTCGCCCATCAGGATCGCGGCGCGCGGCATGGCCTGTTCCGGCCAGGCGTTCTCCGACCAGCCCTCGGCCGGCGCGCCGCTCAGTGCCGTACCCTCCGACGGCGCCCGCTGGTGGATCTCCCACAGCCGCTCGACCTGCGGCGCGCGCGTCTCGGCCGCGAGGTGCGTCAGGTGGATGGAATACAGGCGCAGCGCGCCGGCGTCGGTGTCGATCACGCCTTCCAGCGCCGAGCGCTGGATACTGAGCGGCCCGCGGCTGGCGTACTTGGGCAACAGGTGGTTGCGGGCCTGCACGATCGGCTGGCGCGCCAGCAGCATGTTGCCGAACCGCCGGCGGCGGTGACACAGGCGCCCGTCGGCGTCACGGTAGCTGGCATCGAGATCCACGCCCGCGCCGTAGACCCAGTGGTAGCCGTCGAGCAGGCGCGCGAGTTCGCTCGCCTGGTCGACGTCGCCGGAGCGTTTCCAGTAACACTCCACTTCCTGCAGGGCGATCACGTCGGCGCCCGCCACCTCGCCCGCGATCCGCTCCAGGTCGTAACGCCCGTCCTTGCCCTTGCCGTACTGGATGTTGTAGGTGCAAAACCGCATCTCGCTGCCCCACTCGCCGCGTCGCGGCCGTTACATGCTGACCGCGCCGGCGGCGCCGGTCTCGAGATCGAACGCGGCGGCGATCAACGCGCGCGTGTACTCCTCGCGCGGCTGGTGGAAGATCTGCGTCGTGCTGCCCTGCTCGACCACCTTGCCGTCGCGCATCACCAGCACCTGGTCGCTCAGCGCGCGCACCACCTTGAGGTCGTGACTGATGAACAGGTAGGCAAGCTTGTAGCGTTCCTGCAGGTCACGCAGCAGGTCGACGATCTGCGCCTGCACCGACATGTCGAGCGCGGAGGTCGGTTCGTCCAGGACCACCAGGCGCGGTTTGAGTATCATGGCCCGGGCGATGGCGATGCGCTGGCGTTGCCCGCCGGAGAACTCGTGCGGGTAGCGCAGGCGGCTGTCGGGGTCGAGCCCCACTTCCCCGAGCGCCTCGACGATCAGCGCCTCGCGCTCGCCCTCCCCGGTGGCGATGCCGTGCACCTGCAGGCCCTCGGCCACGATCTGGCCGACCGACATGCGCGGGCTCAGGCTGCCGAACGGATCCTGGAAGACCACCTGCATGTCGCTGCGCAGCGCACGCATCGCACGGAAGTTGTAGCCGCTGATCGGGTGCTCACCGAAGCGGATGGTGCCACGGCTCTTCTCCAGGCGCAGCAACGCCATGCCGAGCGTGGTCTTGCCCGAGCCGCTCTCGCCGACGACGCCCACGGTCTGGCCTTCGCGGATCGTGACGCTGATGCCGTCCACCGCCTTGATGTGCCCGACGGTGCGGCGCAGCACGCCCGCGCGGATCGGGAACCAGACCTTCACGTCGTCGCACTCGAGCACTATCGGCGCGTCCGGGTCGTGCGCCAGCGCCTCGCCCTTGGGCTCGGCCTCGAGCAGCTGGCGCGTGTACGGGTGAGCGGGGCTCGCGAACACCGTCTCGACCCGGTCGTGCTCGACGATGCGCCCGTCCTGCATCACGTAGACGCGGTGGGCCATCTTGCGCACGATGCCGAGATCGTGCGTGATCAGCAGCAGCGCCATGCCGGTGCGTTGCTGCACCTCGCGCAGCAGGGCCAGGATCTGCGCCTGGATGGTCACGTCGAGCGCGGTGGTCGGCTCGTCGGCGATCAGCAGGTCGGGCTCGTTGGCCAGCGCCATGGCGATCATCACGCGCTGGCGCTGGCCGCCGGACAACTGGTGCGGGTAGGCCTTGAGGCGGGTGGCGGGGTCGGGGATGCCCACCAGCTCCAGCAGCTCGACGATGCGCGAGCGTGCGACGGTGCCCGTCACTCCGCGGTGCAGCTCGAGCATCTCGCCGATCTGGCGCTCGACGTTGTGCAGCGGGTTGAGCGAGGTCATGGGCTCCTGGAAGATCATGCCGACCCGCTCGCCGCGCACGCTCTGCAGCACCTCGGCGGACGCGCCGATCACCTCGGCGCCGTCGACGCGAATGCTGCCCTTGGGGTGGCGCGCGTGCGGGTAGGGCAGCAACTGCAGCACCGAGAGCGCGGTGACCGACTTGCCCGAACCGCTCTCGCCCACCAGCGCTACCGTCTCGCCCCTGGCGATCTCCAGCGACACGTCGCGCACCGCGTGCACCTCGCGTTCGCCGCGCCCGAAGGTCACGTCGAGGTCCCGGATCTCCAGCAGCGCGCTCACGGCGTGCCCAGGGTCTTGCGCGGGTCGAACGCGTCGCGCACCGCCTCGCCGATGAAGATCAGCAGGCTCAGCATCACCGCCAGCACCATGAACGCGGTGATGCCCAGCCACGGCGCCTGCAGGTTGGCCTTGCCCTGCGCCAGCAGCTCGCCGAGCGAAGGCGAGCCGGGCGGCAGGCCGAAGCCCAGGAAGTCGAGCGTGGTGAGCGTGGTGATCGAGCCGTTCATGATGAACGGCAGGAAGGTCAGGCTCGCCACCATCGCGTT
>JBFJWO010000235.1:0-7877 GCA_041623575.1 Gammaproteobacteria bacterium | reverse complement strand
GTCACCGACATCGTCTACACGCCCATCCAGAACGCCGCCACGCGCGTCGCCGCGCTGCTCTCGGGCGAAGTGGACTTCATCCAGGACGTGCCGGTGCAGGACCTCGGCCGGGTCGGCTCGACGGCCGGCCTCAAGGTGATCAAGGCGCCGCAGAACCGGGTCATCTTCTTCGGCATGAACCAGGGTGACTCGGACCTGAAGTCCGACGACGTCTCCGGCAAGAACCCGTTCGCCGACCGCCGCGTGCGTCAGGCCATGAACATGGCGATCAACCGCGGCGCGATTCAGAAAGTCGTGATGCGCGACCAGTCCATCCCGGCCGGCGTCATCATGCCGCCGTTCGTCAACGGCTGGACCGAGGACCTCGACCGGGTGCCGCCGCACGACGTCGCCAAGGCCAAGGCGATGATGGCCGAGGCCGGCTACGGCAACGGCTTCACCGTGCGGCTCAACTGCCCCAACGACCGCTACATCAACGACGAGTCGATCTGCCAGGCGGCGGTCGGCATGATGGCGCAGATCGGTGTCAAGGTGCAGCTGGACGCCAAGCCCAAGGCCCAGCATTTCCCGCTGATCAACAACCTCGAGACCGACTTCTATATGCTCGGCTGGGGCGTGCCCACCTACGACTCGGAGTACATCTTCAACTTCCTGGTGCACACCAAGGGCGAGAAGTACGGCTCCTGGAACGGTACCCGCTACTCCAACCCGGCGCTGGACGTGAAGATCGAGGCGCTGGCTTCCGAGACCGACCTGCCCAAGCGCAACCGGATGATCGCCGAGATCTGGCGCACGGTGCAGAACGACGTCCTTTACCTGCCGATCCACCACCAGGTGCTGAACTGGGGCATGGCCGGCAAGGTGCAGACCGTCGTCGACCCCGAGGACTCGCCGAAGTTCAAGTACTTCCGGATCGGGGGCTGACCACACCCGGGGCGGGGAGGCGCGAGCCTCCCCGTCGACCCATGATCCATTCTCGGCGTTGCTGCACACCGCTCCCCGGCGCGGGGCCGCTGCCTGCAGTGCGTGCCAGCACTTCCCGCCGCTCGCCGCGCGCGCCGAGGCCCTGAGCCGTGCTCGCCTACGTGATCCGTCGCGTCTTCCAGTCGGTGGTCGTGTTGCTGGTGGTAGGGCTGGTGGCGTTCTCGATGTTCCGCTTCGTCGGCGACCCCATCGAGAACATGCTCGGCCAGGAGCGCACCGGTGCCGACATCCAACGCCTGCGCACCCAGCTCGGGCTCGACCGGCCGTTCCCGGTGCAGTACTACAGGTTCCTCGCCAACGCCGTGCAGGGCGATTTCGGCGTCAGCTACCGCCAGGGCCGGCCGGTGGCGAGCATCATCGCCGAGCGCCTGCCGGCGACGCTCGAGCTGGCCGCGGTCTCCGGGGTCATGGCGATCGTGGTCGGGGTGGCGCTCGGCGTGTTCACCGCCATCCGCCGCGACGGCATGGCCGCGCACACCATCATGACCCTGTCGTTGATCGGCGTGTCCCTGCCGACGTTCCTGATCGGCATCCTGCTGATCTACCTCTTCTCGGTGGAGCTGAACTGGCTGCCGAGCTTCGGGCGGGGCGACGTGGTGCAGATCGGCTGGTGGCGCACCGGGTTCCTGACCGAGTCGGGCCTGAAGGCGCTGATCCTGCCCTCGATCACCCTCGGCCTCTACCAGATGACGCTGATCATGCGCCTGGTGCGCTCGGAGATGCTGGAGGTGCTGCGCCAGGACTACATCCGTTTCGCGCGCGCCCGGGGCCTGAGCGACCGGGTCGTGCACTTTCGCCATGCGCTCAAGAACACCCTGGTGCCGGTGATCACCATCACCGGCCTGCAGCTCGGCTCGATCATCGCCTTTGCCATCATCACCGAGACCGTGTTCCAGTGGCCGGGGGTGGGGTTGCTGTTCATCAACGCCATCCAGTTCGTCGACATCCCGGTGATGGCGAGCTACCTGATGTTGATCTCGGTGATGTTCGTCGGCATCAACCTGATCGTCGACCTGCTCTACTTCGCGATCGACCCGCGCCTGCGTGCCGAGCGCGGCACGGCGGAGGCCTGAGATGACCGCCGCCATCGCCCGGGCCTGGCAGTCGGATTTCGTCTGGTCGTTCCGCCACTCGCCGCTCGCGGTGGTGTCGTTCTTCGTCGTGCTGGTGTTGATCAGCGGTGCGGTGTTTGCGCCGCTGATCGCGTCGCACGACCCGTTCGATCCCGCGACCCTCAACCTGATGAACGGCTTCTCCGAGCCGATGAAGCCGAACGCCTTCACCGGCGAGGTGTTCTGGCTCGGCACCGACGACCAGGGCCGCGACGTGTACTCGACCATTCTCTACGGCATGCGCATCTCGCTGTTCGTCGGGCTTTCGGCCGTGCTCTTCGCGATGGTGCTCGGCGTCACCCTCGGCCTGGTCGCCGGCTACGTGGGCGGCTGGACGGGCACGGTCATCATGCGCATCGCCGACGTGCAGCTGACTTTCCCGGCGATCCTGGTGGCGATGCTGATCTTCGGCATCGCCAAGGGCTTCACGCCCGTGCACCTGCGCGACCAGATGGCGATCTGGGTGCTGATCCTGGCGATCGGCCTGTCGGACTGGGTGCAGTTCGCGCGCGTGGTGCGCGGCGCCACGCTGGTGGAGAAGAACAAGGAATACGTTCAGGCCGCGCGCCTCGCCGGGCGCAGCGCAGGCGGCATCATGCTGCGCCACATCCTGCCGAACGTGATGAGCCCGGTGCTGGTGATCGCGACCATCAGCCTTGCGCTCGCCATCATCGTCGAGGCGACCCTGTCGTTTCTCGGCGTCGGTGCGCCGCCCACCCAGCCCTCGCTCGGCACCCTGATCCGCATCGGCCAGGGGTTCCTGTTCTCCGGCGAGTGGTGGATCCTGTTGTTCCCGGCGGCCACCCTGCTGGCGCTGGCGCTGTCGGTGAACCTGCTGGGCGACTGGCTGCGCGACGTGCTGAACCCGCGCCTGCGCTGATGGCCGAGCCGGTCCTGAGCGTGCGCGACCTGCGGGTCGAGATTCCCACGCGCCACGCGGTGCTGTGCCCCGTGGACGGCGTCACCCTGGACATCGCCGCGAGCCAGATCCTCGGCGTGGTCGGCGAGAGCGGCGCCGGCAAGTCCATGACCGGCAATGCCGCCATCGGCCTGCTCGATCCGCCGGCGCGCATCGCGGGCGGCGAGATCGTGCTGAACGGCAAGCGCATCGACAACCTGTCGCGCGAGCGCATGCGCCGCATCCGGGGCAAGGAGATCGGCATGGTCTTCCAGGACCCGCTGACGTCGCTGAACCCGCTGCTGCCGATCGGCGAGCAACTCACCGAGACCATCCTCGAGCACCTGCCGTTGTCGCGCCGCGAGGCGGAACAGCGCGCGCTCAACGCGCTCGAGGAAGTCGGTATCCCCGGTGCGGCGGATCGTCTGGACAGCTACCCGCACCAGTTCTCCGGCGGCATGCGCCAGCGCGTCGTGATCGCGCTCGCGTTGTGCGCCGAGCCCTCGCTGGTGATCGCCGACGAACCGACCACCGCGCTCGACGTTTCCGTGCAGGCGCAGATCATCGCGCTGCTCAAGCGCCTGTGCCGCGAGCGCGGCACGGCGGTGATGCTGATCACCCACGACATGGGCGTGATCGCCGAGGCCGCGGATCGCGTCGCGGTTATGTACGCCGGCCGCCTCGCCGAACTCGGCACCGTGCGCGAAGTGCTGACCGCGCCGTCGCATCCCTACACCGTCGGCCTGATGGCCTCGACACCGCTCGCCGCGAAAGGCCGCAAGCGGCTGATCCAGATTCCCGGCAGCATGCCGCGCCTCGACAAGCTGCCGAGCGGTTGCGCTTTCCACCCGCGCTGCCCGAAGGTCGCCGACCGCTGCCGCACCGACCCGGGCCCGACCCGCGAGGCCTGCGGCGGGCGTGCGGCCTGCTGGTTCGCGGAGCAGGCCGCATGACGGCGCTGGTCACGGTCGACGACCTGACGCGCATCTTCGACGTCTCCAAGCCCTGGCTCGAGCGCCTGACCGAGCGTTTGCCGAGGGCCTACCTGAAGGCGGTCTCCGAGGTCAGCTTCGACATCGAGGAGCGAAGCGTCTACGCGCTGGTGGGCGAAAGCGGCTCGGGCAAGTCGACCATCGGCAAGATCATCGTCGGCCTGCTGCGTCCGAGCGCCGGCACGGTGAAGATCGCCGGCGTGGACCTGTTCAGCGAGTCCGACGAAGACAAGGTGGCCGAGACGCGCGCACACATCCAGATGATCTTCCAGGACCCGTACGCGAGCCTCAACCCGCGCTGGCGCGTACGCGACATCATCGCCGAGCCGGTCACCGCGCGCGGCGGCGACGGCACCGGCCTGGCCGAACGCCTGCTGGAAGAAGTCGGCCTCGCCGCCGCCGACGCCACCAAGTACCCGCACGAGTTCTCGGGCGGCCAGCGCCAGCGCATCTGCATCGCGCGCGCGCTGTCGGCGAACCCGAAGCTGATCGTCTGCGACGAGCCCACCTCCGCGCTCGACGTCTCCGTGCAGGCGCAGGTGCTGAACCTGATGAGCGACCTGCGCGAGAACTTCGGCCTCACCTATCTGCTGATCAGTCACAACCTGACCGTGGTGCAGCACATGGCCGACACCATCGGCGTGCTCTACCTCGGGCGCCTCGTCGAGGAAGCTTCGCGCGAGGCGCTGTTCGAGACACCGCGCCACCCCTACACCCGGATGCTGCTCGCCGCCGCGCCCAAGCTCGAGGACATCGGCCGCGAGGTCGAGCTGCCGAAGGGCGAGATCCCCGACCCCATTCGCCCGCCGCCCGGCTGCGCCTTCCACCAGCGCTGCCCGCAGGCAATCGAACGCTGCAAGCGCGAGCGCCCGGAAATGCGCGTGCTCGACGGCACCCGGGTGGCTTGTCACGTGGCTTGAGCAATGAGCACAAGCAAGTCCGGGCGCGTACTGTCGAGCTGTCCGGCCGGGACTCCTCTATCGCCCGACCGGCGACTTAGATCCCCATGCGCTCTTGTGCAGCGCAGCCGGGATAGTATGATCGCGGGACGCCGCCGAAACGGTGCGCACGTCGCGCAGGGCTATGATGGCGGCGCTGCACCGGAGAAGCGACTCTGAGGCAGGCGGCTCAGGCGTGAAAGTCGGACGCAACGATCCCTGCCCGTGCGGCAGCGGCAAGAAGTACAAGCAGTGCTGCCTGGCCGCATCGCGAGCCGTCGATTCGTCCGGTGACCTGGCGTGGCGTCGCGCGCGGCGGGTGCTGGAAGGCTTCCCGCCCCGCATGATGCGTTTCATTTCCGATGCCTATGGCGAGGACGCGCTCGACGAGGCATGGCAGACGTTTCTCGCCCGGGACGACGGCTTCGACCCCGAGAGCCCCCACATCGAAGCTTTCACGGGATGGCTGTTCCACTGCTGGTCGCCGGACCCGCTGGAGACGAGCGTGGTCGACGAATCGCTGCACGACGTCGTCCCGAGCACGGCGTACCTCGAGCGTAACGGGCGTCACGTCGACCCGGCGCTGTGGCGCTACCTCGAATCCTGCGTCGACGAGCCGTTCAGCTTCTACGAGGTGCTGCGCTGCGATGCCGGCCGCGGATTGCGCCTGCGCGACGTGCTCACCGCTGACGAGCACGAAGTCCTCGAGCGCGCCGCCTCCGAATCGCTGCGCGCCGACGACATCGTTTATGCGCAGCTCGCCCGCTTCGACGGTGTCGTGATGCTGGAAAGTTGTGCATCCGTCGTGATTCCGCCGGTGTGCAAGGTGCAGATCGTCAAGTTTCGCACGAAGATCATGGAGGGGTCGGCCGTGTCCGGCAAAGCGCTGCTGCGCGAATGGGACTACGAGCTGCGCGACCTGTACGTCGAGCTGGTCGAGTCACTCGTCGCGGGTAAGCCCCCGGCGCTGCAGAACACCGACGGCGATGACTTCTCGCCCCAGCGGCTCGTGTTCGATATCGACTCGGCCCAGGCGGCCTTCGATGCGCTGAGCCACCTGGCGATCGATACGCCGCGCGAGGAGTTGCTCGCCGGCGCCGAGCGGGACACCGGGGGATCACTGCTGAGCACGCGTTTCACCTGGACCGAAGCCGGCAACCCGCGCAACGTCGCCTGGGGGAACACGGTACTCGGTGACATCGAGATCGACGGCAAGCGCCTGTCCGTGCGCGTCAAATCCGCCGAGCGGGCCGCGCGGTTCCGCGACATCGTCGCGGCGGCGCTGGGCGATGCGGCGCGCTACCGCGCCACCGAGCATCAGTCGATCGAGCGAATGATGGCCGAGGCCGCCGAGCGGGGCGACGGCGGCGCCGGGTTGGACGAGGAGAGCGCAGCGCTGCAGGAGCTGCCGGAAGTGAAGGCCAGGATCGCGGAGATGATGGCGCGGCACTACGAGAGCTGGGTCGGCGAGCCGCTCCCCGCGCTCGACGGTCGAACGCCGCTCGAGGCCGTGCGCACACCGGACGGACGCGAGATGGTGGAGGCGCTCGTCCGGCAACTGGAGCGGGGCGGGGGCACGGCGGGCGCTGGGGTGGATGCCTCGGTGATCGCGCGCCTGCGCTCCCGGTTGGGACTGCTTCGCGAGTAGCCGGCGGCGGGATCGCTGGCCCGCCCGGCAGGGAGACCAGCATGTTCGAGCAACGGGAAGCTCCGGCGCAGCGACCAGGCATCGCTGCCACGCGAATCGCTCGGATGCGCAAGGAGCCTGTTGAAGAAGCACATCCTGTGTCCTTTCCAACACGCGGCGTCGACAATACGGTTATCGACTTGCTTTCATCTCGACGACCGGTAGTCGTGGGAATGGCGGCACATCCCTGTGCTGCCAGTAAGGCCGTCGAAAAACCCCCGTACTTCAACAGCCTCCCCGTCGCACCTGGCCGCGAGCGTCGGCCACCGGCGGCGACGAAGTCCGCCAGCAGATCCTGATCGCCGCGAGAGGTGACCTGTCCCGCGCGACGCCGGGCGCCTGCTATATTGACGCCCGCCGACGCGGGCCGGCGGCAGTCCGGGTGGCCGGGGTCGTGGGGAAAGCGAAGGGCGGGGGAAGGCGGACGCTGCGCGCCGCCCGTCGGGCCCGGCAGGCGTTGCATGGGGATGTCGTCGTATTGCTTCCAGAAGGTCGCGCCGCCCGATTCCGCGTATTCGCTCGCGGCCGCGTCGCTCACCGCCGGGTACGCCGCGACGCTCGCGTGTGGCCGCCACGGTTGTGCGATCGTCCTCGCCGCGGTGCTGGCCGCCGGCACGGGCTGCGGGCCGGGCGACGACCCCGAGGACCTGTTGCGCGACTACGTCGGCCGTCTGCAGAACCTGACCGAGGTCGAGGTCCTCGACACGCTCGACGCCCGTTCCGGTTTGCAACGCTACCCGCCGCGCCGCGAGCGGCGCCTGGCGCTGGGCGACGTGCGCATCGGCCTGCTGGACTTCCTGGCCCTGCACGGCTGCGGACTGCAGCAGGTGATCGGCGAGCGCAACAGCGCCCTCGGGCGCGTGATGCCGGTTTCGCAGCAACTGCTCTACGAGCACCGGTTGCTGCTCGGCACGCGCCGCTGCCAGGGGCAACTGGCCGACGACCCGGACGCCGCGGCGTTGCGCGAACAACTGGCCGAGGTGGCGCACCTCAAGAGTGCCGATCTGCCGAAGGCCTACTGGAACGCGACCTTCGCCAGCCCCGAGTTCGAGCACATGTTCTCCCTCGCTGCCGCACCGTTGCCGGTGTCCGGGGCGCCCCGGGGCGGCGCCTCCGTGGCGCAGGCGTTGCTCGCGTTGGCCGCGCTCGGCCCGGCGCTCGGCAGCGAGCGTCTGCAGATCGACTCAACGCGCCTCGAAGGCTACTACCAGGTAGTGCGCTCGCGGCGTATGGCGGGCGAGCTGCTCGGTGCCATCGACCTCCTGC
>JBFJWO010000234.1:0-7886 GCA_041623575.1 Gammaproteobacteria bacterium | reverse complement strand
GACACCGGCGTCGACGACCTCGATGCGGTGACCTACGCGAACTTCATCTGCAACGAGGACGGCATGGACCCGATCTCGTTCGGGGCGACAGTGGCCGCGGCGATGGAGCTCTACGACATCGGTGCGATCACGGACAAGGAGACCGGCGGCATCGCGTTCAAGTTCGGCAGTGCCGAGGCGCTGGCGAAAGCGGCGGATCTGGTGGCGACGGGCGAGGGCTTCGGCAAGGACCTGGGGATGGGCTCCAAGCGCCTGTGCGAGAAGTACGGTCACCCGGACCTGTCGATGACCGTGAAGGGCCAGGAGTTCCCGGCCTACGACCCGCGGGGCATCCAGGGCATGGGCCTGACGTACGCGACGTCGAACCGCGGCGCGTGTCACCTGCGCAGCTACACCGTGTCGTCCGAGGTGCTGGGGATCCCGGAGAAGACCGATCCCCTGGTGACCGAGGGCAAGGCGGGGCTGGTGAAGGCCTTCCAGGACGCGACGGCGGCGGTGGACAGCTCGGGGCTGTGCATCTTCACGACCTTTGCCTGGACTATGGAGAACATCGCGCCGCAGGTGGACGGGGCGTGCGAAGGGGGCTGGAGCCCGGAGAAGCTGATGGAAGTGGGCGAGCGGATCTGGAACCTGGAGCGCGATTTCAACCTGCGCGCGGGCGTGGACGCCTCGCAGGACACGCTGCCGCCGCGGCTGACGACGGAGCCGGCCAACACGGGCCCGGCCAAGGGCAAGGTGAACGGCCTGGCGCAGATGCTGCCGGAGTACTACCAGCTGCGCGGCTGGAGCGCCGACGGCAAGCTCAGCGACGAAACGCGCCAGCGCCTCGGGCTCTAGCAGCACCGGCGCGGCGTCCAGGGAAGGGAGGAGACGGCGCCCGGGGGCATCGCCCCCCGGGCCCGGTTGCGCGGTCGTCGCGGGCGGACCCCGCGGCCGGCACAATCCCCAGCGACGGATCCTCCACCGCGCCGACCGGCGCAGAGCGCGCGGGCGTATTGCCAAGCGGGCGCGGCGCTCGTAACGTTAAGCCTGCCCCGCAGGATTACGGGGAATCGCGGGCGGAGCGCGCCCTGCACTGCGACGGGGCCGCAAACCAGACGCAGGAGCCCCAGCCGGGCGCTGGCGTCACAAGCAGCAGGACACAACTATGCATCACGTAATCGTGGGAGCCGGCCCGGCCGGCGTGATTGCCGCCGAGACGGTGCGGCGGCTCGATCGCGACGCCCGCATCACCCTGGTGGGCGACGAACCGGAGCCGCCCTACTCGCGCATGGCCATCCCCTACCTGTTGATCGACCGGATCGACGAGCGTGGCACCTACCTGCGCAAGGACGACGACCATTTCGCTACTCGCGGCACCGAGATCGTGCACGACCGCGTGCAGTCGCTCGACACCGGCGCTCGCAAGCTGAGCCTCGCCAAGGGCGGCAGCCTCGACTACGACCGGCTGCTGCTGGCGACCGGCTCGCACCCGGTCAGCCCGCCCATCCCCGGTATCGACAGCCCCGGCGTGCACCCCTGCTGGACGCTGGAGGACGCCCGCTCGATCATGAAGCTCGCCAGGCCCGGCGCCAACGTGGTGCTGATGGGCGCGGGTTTCATCGGCTGCATCATCCTCGAGTCGCTGGCCGGGCGTGGCGTGAACCTGACCGTAGTGGAAATGGAAAACCGCATGGTGCCGCGCATGCTGGACGACAACGCCGGCGGCCTGCTGAAACGCTGGTGCGAGGCCAAGGGCGTCAACGTGCACACCTCGACCAAGGTCACCGCGATCGAGGCCGGCTCCGACGGCCTGCAGGTCGCGCTCGACAACGGCTCGAGCCTGCCGGCGGCGCTGGTGATCTCGGCGACCGGCGTGCGCGCCAATACCGGCTTCCTGGACGGCAGCGGCATCGAGACCGACAACGGCATCCTGGTCAACGAGTTCCTGCAGGCGAGCGACCCGAACGTGTACGCCGCGGGCGACGTCGCCGAGGGCCGCGATTTCTCCACCGGCGAGTACAGCGTGCAGGCCATCCAGCCGACCGCCGCCGACCACGGGCGCATCGCCGCCACCAACATGGTCACCGGCAACCGCCACCGCCACGCCGGCAGCGTCAACATGAACGTGCTGGACACCCTGGGGCTGATCTCGTCCTCGTTCGGGCTGTGGATGGGCGTCGACGGCGGCGAGAGCGCTTCGCTCAACGATCCCGAGCGCTACCGCTACCTGAACCTGCAGTTCGCCGACGACGTGCTGGTGGGCGCCAGCACGCTCGGGCTGACGCAGCACGTCGGTGTGCTGCGCGGGCTGATTCAGAGCCGCACCGCGCTCGGCAAGTGGAAAGACAAGCTGCGCGACGACCCGACGCGGGTGATGGAGGCCTACCTGGCCAACACCCAGACCATCGGCGCCAACGCCTGAGCACCGCGGGACAAGATGACGGTCGCGACCCGTATGCGCATCACGCTCAAGCTCTACGCCACGCTCGGCGAGTTGCTGCCGCCGGGCGCGTTCGAGAACGCCGCCGAGATCGAGGTCGCCCCCGACGCCACCCTCAACCAGGTCATCGACCGCTACCGCGTGCCGCGCGAGCTCGCCCACCTGGTCCTGATCAACGGGTTGTTCGTCTGCGCCGAAGACCGCGACGTGCCGGGGCGTTTCAAGGAGGGTGATACACTCGCGATCTGGCCGCCGGTTGCAGGCGGTGGGTCGGGGTGAACGACGATGCGGTGGCGGTGCCCGAACGATTCACGCGCGAGATGGGCTTCTCCCATGTCGAGTTCCGGCGCGCGCTCGAGCGTACCTACGCGGACAAGGGTCTGCGCCTCGGCACGCACGGGGCGGAACTGCCCGTGGCGGGCGGTGAAGTCCGCATCCGCCTGGGTACCGAGCGTACCCGGCGCATCGCGCTGCTGCAGCTGCCCAGCACCGAGATCAGCTTCGAGTTCGTCGGCGTGGGCGGGGCGCAACGCGCCGAGTTCATGCGCCACTTCGAGCTCTATTTCCGCCGCGGCGGGGGTTGAGGCGTGAACGCGCCCGTCGAATCGCCGGTCCAGGACCGTCTCGGGCGCCAGGTGCACGACCTGCGCATCTCGGTCACCGACCGGTGCAACTTCCGCTGCGTGTACTGCATGCCCAAGGAAGCGTTCGGCGCCAAGCACCGCTTCCTGCCGCGCAACGAGTTGCTGACGTTCGAGGAGATCGAGCGCGTGGCGGGCGCCTTCACCCGTCTCGGCGTGCGCAAGCTGCGCCTCACCGGCGGCGAGCCGCTGGTTCGCCACGACCTGGAAGCCCTGATCGAACGCCTGGCGCGCATCCCCGGCGTCGAGGACATGAGCCTCACCACCAACGCCTCGCTGCTCACCCCGGAGCGTGCCCGGGCGATCCGCGCGGCCGGCATCCGGCGCATCAACGTGAGCCTGGACGCGCTGGACGACGCCACCTTCAAGGCCATCAACGACGTCGGTTTCCCGGTGCAGCGCGTGCTCGACGGTATCGCCAACGCCGAGTCCGCGGGCATCGAGTCGATCAAGATCAACATGGTCGTCAAGCGCGGCGACAACGAGCACAGCATCGTGCCCATGGCGCGGTTCTTCCACGGCACCGGGCACATCGTGCGTTTCATCGAGTACATGGACGTCGGCCACACCAACGGCTGGCGCCTGGACGACGTGCTGCCGGCCTCGCAGATCGCGGCGCTGATCAACGCCGAGTTGCCCATCGAGCCGGCCGAGCCGAACTACCGCGGCGAGGTGGCAAAGCGCTGGCGTTACTGCGACGGCGGCGGCGAGATCGGCATCATCTCCTCGGTCACGCAGCCGTTCTGCGGCGAGTGCACGCGCGTGCGGCTGTCGGCCGTGGGTCAGCTCTACACCTGTCTGTTCGCGACGTCCGGGCACGACCTGCGTGCGGCGTTGCGCTCGGGCGCGAGCGACGAAGACCTCTACCGGCGCCTGGCGGACATCTGGGGCAACCGCCGCGATCGCTACTCGGAGATCCGCAGCGACGCCACCGTCGACCTGCCGAAGATCGAGATGTCCTACATCGGCGGCTGAGCCCGCCGCCACGCCCCATGCAGGCGAAACACCTACCCGACAGCGCGCAGGCCGCCTGGCAGGCCTACAACGCCATGGAGACGACCAAGCGCCGCCACATCACCCTGCTCGCCGGCCTCGAGGACCGCTACGGGGCGATCGCCCGGGCCTCTATGACGGAGACCCTGCTGCTCGACAAGCTGCTGCGCGACCACGACGCGCAGGTTACGCGGTTCAAGGACGAGATGACGGCGCTGCGTGCGGCCGACAGCCAGGCGCACACCAGCCTGCTCGGCTACATGCGGGAGATCAACGAGACCCTCGCCCCCTACGAGGACGCGAGCGGCGAAGGCACGCAGCTGAGCTGAGCCTCAGCGGGCGGGCGGCGCCTGCTCCGGGCACAGCTTGCGCCAGGCGTGCTGCAGCGACAACGGCACCTCCGTCGCCTTTGGCCGCGGGCGCCGCGGGTCGATGTCGACCACGTGCAATACCCCTTTCGGCTTGCCCTTGGGGAAGGAGCTGTCCTTGTCGAACAGGACCGCGCCCCTGATCGGCACTTTCGGGCACTGCGCGCGCAGCAGGCCGACCAGGTCCTGGACCTCGCGCAGCGGGTTGTCGAACTTGAAGCTGCCCTCGCGCATGACCTGCGCCCACTGGTCGATGTCGCTGCCGCCGAAGATCGCGCCCGGGTAACGCTTGACCAGCAGCACCAGCAGGAACTTCGGCGTCATCACCAGGTGGTCGATGTAGGCGACGCCGTCCATCCCGTCGGGCACGCGCACGTTGCTGGCGCAACGCACGCCCAGGCTTTCCACCGCGCGTTGCAGGCGGCGGGCGTCGGCCCTGCGGCGCAACGGCGCGCGCAGCACCCAGGGCGTGGCGATCACCGCCAGGGCGGCGATCAGGAACGCCCAGTTGCGCGGCGTATTGAGCAGGGCGAGTTCCATTGCGGCAGGCTCAGCTAGCGGACGTCCGATCGGCCACGCTGGGTGCGGCGGCGCGCTAGGTTTCCAGCAGGCGCGGCATCAGCTCGACCAGGTTGCAGGGGCGGGTGCGGTAGTCGAGCTGGTGGCAGATCAGCTTGTCCCAGGCGTCGGCGCAGGCGCCGGACGAGCCCGGCAGGCAGAACACGTAGGTGGCGTTGGCCACGCCGGCGAGGGCGCGCGACTGCAGGGTCGAGGTCGCGATGCTCTCGTAGGACAGCACGCGGAACATCTCGCCGAAGCCGTCGATGACCTTGTCGAGCAGCGGCTCGATCGCCTCCGGGGTGCCGTCGCGCCCGGTGACCCCGGTGCCGCCGGTGGTCAGCACCACGTTGACCGCGTCGCAGTAGATCCAGTGCGAGACCGTGGCGCGGATGGCGTAGATGTCGTCGCGCACGATGGCCTTGTCGAGGATGTTGTGCCCGGCGTCCGTGGCGCGCTTGACGAGCAGCGCGCCGGACTTGTCCGTGCTCTCGTCGCGCGAGTCCGACACCGTCAGGACGGCGAGGCCGAGGGGTTTGAATTCGCGTTCCGCCATGCTGTTCCTCTTACCGCCGCGCGCAGGGCCGCACATTAAACCCCGTCAGGTCGCTGGCCCGCAAGCGCCATGCTAGACTCCTCGGCCATGGTGTATGTGAAGTTTTTCGCAAGTTTGCGAGAGCAGTTGGGGACCGGCGAGCTGCAGTTGCCGTTGCGTCCCGGCATGCGCGTCGAGGACGTCTGGAACAGCGCCGCCGGCCAGCCGCTGCCCGAGCACATGCTGATGGCCCGCAACCAGGAGTACGTGCAGGCCGACGCCGAGGTCAGGGACGGCGACGAGGTGGCCTTCTTCCCGCCCGTCACCGGGGGCTGAGCATGAGCGTGGCGTTGCACCCGGCGCCGTTCGACCCCTGGCGGACCCTAGGCGAGTTCGAAGCGGGCGGCGGCGCGCCGCCCGGCAAGTTCGGCGCCACCGCCGCGTTCGTCGGCACCATGCGCGACTTCAACGAGGGCGACGACGTGCGCGCCATGTTCCTCGATCACTACCCCGGCATGACCGAGAAACACCTCGAGGCCATCCGCGCCGAGGCCATGGAGCGCTGGCCGCTCGACGCCGCCCTGATCCACCACCGCGTCGGCAACGTCGAACCCGGCGACCCGATCGTGCTGGTGGCCGTGTGGTCCGCCCATCGCGCCGCCGCCTTCGAGGCCTGCCGCTTCATCATGGAAGACCTCAAGTCCCGCGCGCCCTTCTGGAAGAAGGAGACGCTGGTCGAGGGCGAGCGCTGGGTGGAGAAGAATACCTAGCCGATTCCCGGCCGGCCGGCGGCGCCGTCACACCAACCCGAAAAAGGGCTGCACCGTCACGCGCTGTCCCGGTTCCACCGTCGCGTCGTCTTCCTCGAGCACGATGAAGCAGTCGGCGGCGGCCATGGAACTGAGTATCCCCGAGCCCTGCATGCCGGTCTTCTCGACCTCGAGTCCGCCGTCGGCGGTGCGCGACAGGATGCCGCGCTGGTACTCGGTACGCCCGGGCCGCTTGCGCAGCCGCGAGCGACACACGGCGCTGACCTGCACGGGCGCCCGGTAGGGCTCGCCGGCCAGGTGGCGCAGGCTCGGCTGCACCAGCCCGTAGAACATCACCATCACCGCTACCGGGTTGCCGGGCAGCCCGAAGAACAGCGTCTCGCCCAGCAGCCCGAAGGTGAACGGGCGCCCGGGGCGCACCGCCACTTTCCAGAAGCGCGCCTCGCCGAGGCCCCGCAGGGTCGGCTTGATGAAATCCGCCTCGCCCACCGAGACGCCGCCCGAGGTGATGATCACATCGGCGGCCTCGCGAGCCTGCCCGAAGGCGCGCCGCATCGCCTCGGGTTCGTCCACCACCACGCCCAGGTCCAGCACCTCGATCCCCAGGCGCCGGAGCATCGCCGCCACCGTGTGCCGGTTGCTGTCGAAAATGGCGCCCGCCTCGAGGCTCTCGCCCGCGGTACGTACCTCGTTGCCGGTGGAAAAATAGGCGACCCGCGGCGGGCGGGTCACCAGCACCTCGCTCGTGCCGACCGAGCCCAGCAGGCCCAGGTGCGCCGGCATCAGGCGCGTGCCGGCCGCGATCAGCACCTCGCCCGCGCGCACGTCCTCGCCGGCCCGGCGCAGGTTCTGCCCCGGCTCGGCCGCGTCGAAACTCGTCACCGTGCCGTCCGCGAACCCCGCCCGTTCGTGGATGACGATGGTATCGGCGCCCGCCGGCACCCAGGCGCCGGTGGTGATGCGCACCGCCTCGCCCGGCCCGACCTGGCCCTCGAACGGCTGCCCGGCCAGCGCCACGCCGATCTCGCGAAAGCGGCTGTTGGCCGGCGCGCCCTGCCCTTGGGTGTTCACCGCCCAGCCGTCCATCGCCGAGTTGTCGCGGCGCGGCACGTCCAGCGTCGCCAGGAAGTCGCGGGCCAGCACCCGGTTCAACGCGTCGGCCAGCGGCACGTAGTGATGGCGACCGCGCGGCGGCGCGGCGGCGAAAATCGTCTGCCGCGCGTCGTCCATGGAAATGAAGTCGGGCTCGGTGTCGTCGAGGCAGCTGGGCTCGGGGGCGTTGGGTTCGGTCATGTCGCTCGGCGGGACGCTCGGTGAGCCCGGATTCTGCGCGCGAAGCCGGGCCGGCTCAAGTCCGGCGCCGGAGGCGTGCCCGAGCAAGGATCGCCCGTCGCGGTTGCCAGCCCGCCGCCCCCGTGTTAACAACCGCCCTGGCACCGCGATCCGCCGAGGCCTCATGTCAGAAACCGCCCGACCCCTTACCGGACAGCCGCCCGCCACCGCGTTGGCCGCGACCAGGCTGCCGGGCGCCTTCGGCGTCGAGATCGCCGGTATCGACCTGGCCGGCGCACTGGACGAGAGCGCCCGCCCCGCCGTTCG
>JBFJWO010000233.1:0-7899 GCA_041623575.1 Gammaproteobacteria bacterium | reverse complement strand
GAAGAGCACCACGTTCTCGACCACGATGCCGAGCGCCACGGTTGCCATCAGCCAGGCGTTGGAGCCGCGCACCACGAACGGTCGCACCGCGACCCGTTCCACCACCACACCCCACAGCGCGCAGGCCAGCAGGGCGAGCAGTACCGCCAGCCACACCGGCCAGCCGAGCGTGACCCAGAACGTGAAGCACAGCACGCCGCCCAGCATCATCGTGCTGCCCTGGGCGAAGTTGACGGTGTTCGAGACCGACCAGGTGACGTAGAAACCGAGCGCCAGCAGGCCGTACATGCTGCCAAGCCCGAAGCCGGTGATCAACGCGGAGGGAATCAGCATGCGGTCGTGCGTATCGCTACGCCCGCCGCGCCGGGTCGTGCGCGGCGCGGCGGTTCGGGAACACCGGCAATGGGACGTCGTGTGAGCATGTTTCTTGTCGGTCCGCTCCCGCCAGGCCGGCCGTCATCGCTCGGGCACGCCGCGCGGTAGCCCGCGACGCGCTGATGCTGCACTGCACCTGAATCGCAAGACCAGGCCTGTGCGCTGCACGAGCATCCGCCGCGTTCGGCGGTGTCGCTCGCGACCGACGGTTGCGCGCCGGGCGGGTCCGCCGGGCAGGTAGCCCGTTCGGACCCCCCTCGTCGCCGACTATTCCACGGGCGTAATGGTATTGCCCGCGTAGCGCACCATGATGTAGTCATCCGGGCCGAGCGCGTCATGGTTGGCGGCGTCGAACGGTCGGGAATAGGTCTTGATGAGCCCGTCGTAAGTGCCGTTCAGGTTTTCCAGCGCGCCGCGGATCGCATCGCCGTCGGTGCTGCCGGCCTGGTCGATGGCGCGTGCCAGCAGGTGCATCGCGTCATAGGCGTTGGCGGTGCCGACCGGCGAGAAGATGTCCTCCGGGCCCTTGATCGCGGGGTACCTGGCCTTCAGGGCCGCGATCAGGCGTTCGCCCGCGGCCCGCTGCCCGCCGAAGAAGCTGTAGGTCTGCACGAAATGCGCATCGCCCGCGGTCGGGCCGGCCAGCTCCGGGAAGCGCCCGCCCGAAATGCCCCAGTGCGAAACGACCGGCACGTTCCATCCCATGCGCTCGCGCGATTTCATCATCTGGGCGCCGGGCGGCGCGTTGACGACGAGGACGATGACATCGGCGCCGGCCTGCTTGAGGCGCGAGAGCTGCGGCACCATGTCGACGTCGTTGTTCTCGAACTTCTCGATGCCGACGATCTCGATGTCGGCGTTCTCCTTGTCGGCCGCGACCAGGCCCTTCTCGTTGGACTCACCCCACGGGTTGTTGATGAGCATCAGCCCGGCCTTGCGAGCGCCGAACTTCTGGTGCGCGTACTTCAACAGCTTCACGTCGACCAGCGCGTCGACGGCCGACACCCGGAAGACGTAGTTGGGATCGCTGCCGTTGCGGGTGATGGGCGTGGCCGCGGCCCACACGCCCATGAAAGGCACCTTCTCCTTGTTGGCCAGCGGCACGATGGCCAGCGAAACCGGGGAATCGATACCGCCGAGGAAGGCCGCCACTTTCTCCTTGAAGATCAGCTCGCGGGCGGCGATCAGGCCTTTCGGCGGCTTGGACTCGTCGTCGCGCTGCACCAGCTCGATGGGGCGGCCGCCGAGAATGCCGCCGGCCGCGTTGATCTCGTCGATCGCTACCGCCAGCCCGCGGGTTATGGCTTCGCCCGACTGCGCGGACGGTCCCGACAGGGCCGCGACGTGGCCGATCTTGACGGGTTCCGCCGCCAGTGCCGGCCCGCCGGCTCCCGCCAGGCCGAAGGTCAATGCCACGCCCAGCGCTGTCGTGCGCCACCGGACGCTGATCTTGTTGTGTGTACGCGACCGTTTCATCTCGCCACCTCTCGTTACCGGGTTGGATCGACTGGGAGAGTCGCGACATTCTGCCACAGTCCTCGTGCCGTGGTCGCAGCAGGGCATGCCCGGTCTCGAGCGCCGCCGGCCGACCCGTCCCTGGCGGGTCGATGCACGCGGCGCGCGCCGCGTAACGGCGCCGGTGGACGGTTCGACTCTCGGGGCGGGTGGCACCCACTCGGGTACGTACGCGGTTGCGCACCGCCGGGACTGTTTTCAGGTAGGCGAACACCGCCTCGAGACCGTCGTGGCGCCGCCTCGCGTTCGCCGCGTTCTCGACACGTCGTCAACGAAGCGGTCACAGTCCCGCGCGGGTGCGAACGCTTCCCCAGCGCGAATCGCCCAATGTCTGGCTGGCGACGCCCGTCATCTGCGCGAGGATGTCCGGCGGTGCGCTGGACTTGACGCCGCTGAACAACGTCACCAGCTCGCTCTCGGTCTGCGAGGCGAACATCCAGCGCAGCCACTCGCGATAGCGGCCGGGATCGGTGTCGCGCTGGATGCGGGTGCGCATGGCGCCGATCTGCCCGTCGTCGAAGTGCGCCCAGGTCGCGGGCAGTGCCTCGCGCTCCTCGCGGTTCATGTGCGCGAGGTAGGCGGCCACGAACTCGTTGAAGCCGTGGTTGAGTTCCTGTCCGGCCTGCGTGCGCGCCTCGGGTTCGCAGGTCTGGTGCAGCGCGGCGACCTTGCGCGCGATGGCCTCGGCCTGCGCCTCCACGGCGACGTGCTCGGCTTCGAGGTCATCGACGAGTCGCGGCACCGCGTGGCGCAGCTCGCTGAAGATGAACTGGTTCTCGTGGCGCGCGTGCTCGCCGATCATGGCGAGCGTGGTGTCGAGTCGCTCGAGGACGGCGTGCGACGCTTCGGCGTCGGCGAACTCGGTGCGTTGCAACTCCGCGCCGAGGTCGTAGAGCAGGGCGCGGATGGCCTTGTGGATCACCGTGAAGAGATCCTGTCTGGCAGTGCCCATTTGGTGTCTCCCGAAAGATAACGGCTGCGCGGGCGTGGTGCGCCGCACAGCGGCAGGTTGACGAGTCGAAGCCACGGCCGGTGCGGCGGTGGCGGGGCGGGCGGCCAGGCGCCCGGACGGGTGGCGGCTTGCCTCGAAAGACGCCGCGAACACTGCGGCTGGGCGCGAAGGTGCGCCCGTCGCCGGTATTTTTCAATATCCCCGGGAGCCGTGCGCCCGGGCGCGCACGCCGGGCGCCCGCCCCCTATACTTGGCGTTCCCGCAAGGACGGACTCAGCGTTGAGCAGGCAGGCAAAGATCCTCGGTGCGCTGGCCGTGACCTTCGTCGCGGCGGTGGTGGCGGCCGACTGGGCGGCGAACTTCCTGTGGTTCGACGCGCTCGGCTACCCGGGTGTGTTCTGGCGCCTGCGCCTGATCAAGCTCGGCGTGTTCGCCGTCGTCCTGGTGCTGGCGTTCGCCTATTTCTGGACCAACCTGCGGCTGCTGTCCACGCACCTGGACGTGCGCAGCCTCGTCAGTGCCCCGGGCGCGCCGGCGTTGGCCTCGGGCGCCTCGCCGGGGGCACTGTCCGGTGCGTTGCTGGTCGTAGCGGCGGCCCTGTCGCTCGGCTACGCGCTCAGCTACGCCGGCGACTGGGACGAGGTGCTGCGTTTCGTGTGGGCACGCGCGTACGGGGAGGCGGACCCGGTGCTCGGGCACGACCTCGGTTTCTACCTGTTCACCGTGCCGCTGCTGGAAGCCGTGCAGAACGGCCTGCTGAGCGCGTCGTTCATCACCACTGCCGTGCTCGTCTGGGCCTACACGGTCGCCGGCGAGTTGCGCCTGCATCGGGCCGGGATCGCTGCACCGGCGGCGGTACGCCGGCACGTGATCGCCAACGCGGTCCTGTTCCTGCTCGCCTTCGCCGGCGGTTACCTGCTCGACCGTTACGCACTGCTGTGGTCCGCCGACGGGGTGGTCAAGGGCGCCGGCTACACGGACGTGCACGTGCGCATGCCGTTGCTGGCGCTGGCCACGATCGTGGTCGTCGCGCTGGCGGTGCTGGTCACGCTGCCGGCCCTGTGGCGCAACCTGCGCGCGGCGCTGATCACGGTGGGCACCTGCCTCGGTCTGCTGTTCCTGGGGCTGTGGGTGACGCCACCGAGCGTGCAGGGGTTCGTGGTCGAGCCCAACGAGCTCGAAGCGGAAACGCCCTTCCTGGAGCACAACATCCGCTTCACCCGCCGGGCGTTCGGCCTGGACGCGATCGACGTGCGCCAACACGACGCGGTGCTCGGCCTGACGCCGGCGTCGATCGCCGCCAACCGCGAGACGGTGGACAACGTCCGCCTGTGGGACTGGCGGCCGCTCGGGCGCACGTTCCGCCAATTGCAGCAGATACGCACCTACTACACGTTCAACGACGTCGACGTCGACCGCTACTTCGTCGACGGCAGCTACCGCCAGGTGATGGTCGCCGCCCGGGAGCTGGCCAACGACCTGCCGCCGCGCCTCGAGACCTGGGTCAACGAACGGTTGCAGTACACCCACGGTCACGGTCTGGCCATGAGCCTGGCCGCGGACAAAACCGAGCAGGGCACGCCGGTGCTGCTGGTGCGCGACGTGCCGCCGCGCACCCGCCCCGGCCTAGCGGTGCCGCAGCCCGCGATCTACTACGGCGAGAAAATGGCCGGGCACCGCATTGTCGCGACCGCGGTGCGCGAGTTCGACTACCCGCAGGGCGACGACAACGTTTACTCCCACTACGCCGGCCGCGGCGGGGTGCGGCTCGACGCCTGGTGGAAACGCCTGCTGTTCGCCTGGCACCAGTTCGACATCAACATCCTGCTGAGCGAGTACGTGACCGCCGCGAGCCGCATCCAGTTCCGCCGCCCGGTGCGCGAGCGCGTCGAGCAACTGGCGCCGTTCCTGCGCCTCGACCGCGATCCCTACCTGGTGCTCGGCGACGAGGGGCTGTACTGGATCCTCGACGCCTACACGCTGGCGCGGACCTTCCCGTACGCCGAGCCCTTCGACCAGGATTTCAACTACATCCGCAACTCGGTCAAGGTGACGGTGGACGCCTACCACGGCGACGTGCGCTTCTACGTCATGGACGAGGCGGACCCGGTGCTGGGCGTCTACCGCGACGCGTTCCCGGGCCTGTTTCACCCGGTCTCGCAGATGCCCGCCGACCTGCGCCGCCACCTGCGCTACCCGGTGGACCTGTTTCGCGCGCAGATAGAGGTCTACAACACCTACCACGTCACGCGCCCGCAGGTGTTTTACAACGGCGAGGACCTCTGGACCCTGCCGCGGGAGAAATACGGCGGCGAGCAGATCGCCATGGAACCCTACTACGTGCTGATGAAGCTGCCCGGCGAGGACCGTCTGCAGTTCCTGATCATGCTGCCGGTGACGCCCCACAACCGCGACAACATGATCGCCTGGGTGGCGGCGCGCTGCGACTACCCGGGCTACGGCGAACTGGTGGTCTACAAGCTGCCGAAAGAGCGGCTGTTCCTCGGCCCGATCCAGCTCGAGGCGATGATCGACCAGGACACGCTGATCTCCGAGCAACTCACGTTGTGGGACCAGCGCGGCTCGCGGGTGGTGCGCGGCAACATCCTGGTGATCCCGATCGACTCGGCGTTCATCTACGTCGAACCGGTGTATCTGATCGCCGAGGGCACCGACATCCCGCAACTGAAGCGCGTGATCGTCAGCGACGGGCAGCGCGTGGTGATGGCCGAGAGCCTGGCCGGGGCGGTGCGCGCGGTGTTCGGCGAATCACCGCCCGCCGCGCTCGAACCGGTGGCGGGAGAGGACCCCCGCGGGGATCTCGCCGGGGCGCGTGCGGCTTTCGAGCAAGCCGAGCAGGCCTTGCGCGAAGGGGCGTGGGATCGCTTCGGGCGCGCCATGGAAACGTTGAAGGAGCGGCTCGCAGAGTAGCGGGCTCCCAGTGACGCGCTCTGCGGATCCTCGGCGCCGGTCGCATCGAGTGCTCAGGGCTCCCGGTGGTGATCGTCGCCCGGCGCCTCGACCTCGGTTGCGACCGGCGGGATCAGGTCGCCGGCGCCGAACGCGGCGCTGCCCGGATGCAGCGGCACGCCGGTGGCGCCGGATCGTGCCGCGGCGGCCGCGAACGCATCGCCACCGAGCGCGCTGCTGATGAGCCAGGCGTGGTGGGCCGGAAGGTCCGGGCGCGCCAGCAGCAGGTGCTGGCCGGCCACGCCGAGCAGTCGCAGGTCGAACGGCCCGAAACGCTCGAAGGGCGCGCTGCCGGTGCGCGCCGCGCGCGCCTCGTCGTCGCGCAGCAGCACGATCATCAACTGCCCCGTGGAGACCAGGCTCGCCAGGCGCTCGCGGTTCGGGGCGCGTGCCACGCGTGCCTTGCTGCGCGGCAATCGCTCCCCGAGCAGGGCCGCGAGACGTTTCGCGGTCTCGTAGCTGTCCGGGTCGTCGCGGCTCGCGCCGAGCAGCAGGTGCTTGCGCCGGTAGACGTCCCATTGGCGGTAGGGCGTGTGGGCGAGCACCCCGGTCGGCGCCAGCGCCGCGAGCGCACCGGCGAGCACACGCCGGCGCGCCGCGGAAAAGCCTCTCGCGCGCACGTTCGCTATTTCCGGAAGACGTCCTTGTTCAGCACCGCGGTGACCACGTAGTTCGGCACGTCCACTACCTGCCCGACCCGCAGGTCGACGGCGACGCTCGCGAGGATGTACGCCTGCTCCCGGTTCAGGCCGTGATTGCGCACGATGTAGTCGATCATCTGGAGCAGGGCGTCGCGCGCCGACAGCCCCAGGTCCTCGGAGAGGTTCTCGAGGTCGGTGATCTTCTGCGCGTCGAGGTAGGTCAGGAACGGCGGTATCTCGCCCCTGGCCTTGAGCGGCAGGCCGATGGTCTGGTGAAACGCCGACGGTTCCATGTCCTTGATCTGGCTGCCACCCTCGACCTGCGGCGAGGTCACGTTCACGCCCTCGCCGCGCCGGATCTCGGTGACGACGGTGACCCTGGCACCCATCTCGATGGCGGTGCCCGAGACCTCGCCGTCGCCCTGCGCGTAGTGCACGTCGCCGACGAACAGCCCGCAGCCGTCGACGAAGCAGGGCAGCAGCAGGGTGGTGCCGAGCTGCATCTGCTGCACGTCCATGTTGCCGCCGTTCTCGCGCGGCGGGATGGTGCGCAGGCAGTCGTCCTTGTGCGAGCCCTGCGGGCCGCACACGCTCGCCGGCAGGGCGCCCGTCGGCTGCGGTTGCAGGGCGACGCCGCCGGCCCCGGCGAGGGCCGCTTCACGCGCTTTCCACGCGGCCACCTCGGGTTGGCCCGGCAGCACGCCGATGGAACCCGGGAACGCTTCGTAGGGCACCGCCACACCCGGCATCTGCGCCGACACGGCGTGCGTGCGCGTGAGGCGCCAGTTGACGAGGTAGGGTTCGGTGTACTTGTCGCGCAGGAAACCGAATCCCGGCACGATGACCGTGTAGCCGTACTCGTCGGGTTCTATGTCCACCAGCGTGACGGCGAGCACGTCGCCGCGGCGCGCACCCTCGATGTGCACCGGGCCGGTCATCGGGTGCACGAGGTTGAGGTCGACCGCGGCGAGGTCGTCGGCCACGGCGTCGAGGTCGAGGTCGGAGTCGAGCGCATCGCGGGTGTGGAAGACGATGTGATCGCCCGGGTTGGCACGCGCGACCGCGCGGATCGCCGGGTGGTAGCGGTTGAAGCACGAGGGATCGTCCACGCAGTGCGCACCGCTCTTGCCGATCTCGACCACGCTGCGCCACTTGACGTCGGTGGTGTCGGCGAGCGCCGGGGCGCCCAGCACGAGCGCGGCGGCCAGGACGGGCAGGGAGTGCGAAACAGGTTTGCGGTTCGACACGTCGGCTTCCTCCGGGTTCGGCTTTTCTTACCACACGCCGGGACGGCGCATTGCGACAAGCTTAGTCCATTTCGCGCGAATCGCGAGCGCCATCGCCCGCACCGCCACACGGGTCCCCAAGGCGCCGACCCGGTCGGTGGCCGGTTGCGGCGGTGGTGGTGGGTCGGCGACGGTAACGGCGGCGGCGACGGTAACGACG
>JBFJWO010000232.1:0-7929 GCA_041623575.1 Gammaproteobacteria bacterium | reverse complement strand
CGGCCCGGCGAGTGCGGTCACTCGACCTGGTCTTTCCACTCCGCGGTGCGGAACCAGTAGTCGTGACGCTCCTCGATGAAGCCGCGCTCGGTGGCCAGCGTGATCCAGTTGTTGAGCCAGTTGAGCACGTCCGGATCGCCCTTGCGCACGGCGAAGGCCGACGGCCAGCGCAGCAACTTCTCCTTGCCGAGCGGCTGCCAGATCTGGTCGGCGTAGTCGCGCGCGTAATTGGTCGGCTTGGGCTCGGCGGTGATGAAGGCGTGCGCCGTGCCGTTCAGCACGTCCTGGATGGCTTGCGCGTCGTCGTCGAACTGGCGGATCTTGGCCTTGGGCGCGATCTTGCGCACCGAGGCGATCGAGTCGTTCGAGCCGCGGCGCACCGTGAACACGACGTCCGAGTCGTTGAACTGCTCGCGGCTCCAGCCCTCGGTCAGCTTGCGGCTGGCGGCCATGCCGATCCCGCCCCAGTTGTAGGGGTTGGAGAAATTGACCGTCAGGTTGCGCTTGGGCACCAGCGAGATGCCGGTCATGATGATGTCGAACTCGCCCGCGATCAGCGCCGGGATGATGCCGGAGAAGGCGGTCGGCACGAACTCGATCTCCACCTCCATGTCCTCGGCGATCTTCTTCGCCACGTCGATCTCGAAGCCGATCAGCTCGCCGTCCTTGGAGCGCATCACCCAGGGCACGAACGTCGACACGCCGGCCCGCAGCTTGCCGCGTTTCTTGATGGTCTCGATCACGCTCTCGCCGGCCAGCGACTTGCTGAGGTTCTGCGCCAGCGCGGCGGTGTTCAAAGTGGCGGCGATCACCGCGACCAGCGCCAGCCGGGCCAGCGCCTGTGATTTCATGGACATGTGCTTCCTCCGCTTCGGTGGTCTTGTCGGTTCGCCCGCGACGGGCGCCGGCGCAGTCTAGCAGCTTGTCGTCGGGCTGCCGACGCGGGGCGCGATTCGGTCGTTCAGGCGACCGATCCGGGGAACGGCGAAACGCGACCGCAGGCGCGGCGAGGACCTTCAGCCGCGCCCGGCGCTCATGCGTTTCTCCAGCCGCGCGTAGAGGTGCGCGAGCCCCGAGCACACCAGGAAGTACATTGCCGCGACGATGATCCAGGTCTCGAAGAAGCGCGTGGTGGTGTGCGCGATCTCCTGGCCCATGAAAGTCAGTTCCTGGATCGACAGCAGCGACACCAGCGAGGAGTCCTTGATCAGCTGGATGGACTGGTTGGCGAGCGGCGGCGTCACCCGCTGAATGGCCTGCGGCAGGATGACGTAGCGCAGCAGCGACCCGCGGGTCAGCCCGATGCTGTTACCGGCTTCCCACTGGCCGCGATCCACCGACTGGATGCCGGCGCGCACGATCTCCGTGATGTAGGCGCCTTCGTAGATCGCCAGCGCCACCGCCGCGGCAATGAAGTTGCGCAGCAGGTCGATCTCGCCGAACAGGAACCCGAGCACCGCCTGGGTCGCCGGCCCGCTGGCCTGGGCAAGCTGGCTCAGCTCCAGCGGCTTGAGCAACTGGTTGCCGACGAAGAAGAACATGATGAACAGGAAGGGCACCGGTGCCATGTTGCGCACCAGTTCCACGTAGCCGCGCGCGAGCATGCGCAGGAACGCGACGCCGCTCACCCGGCACAGGCCCATGACCAGGCCGAGCACCAGTCCCAGCACCGCGCCCCACAACGACACGCGCAAGGTGATCAGCAAGCCTTCGCTCAGCAGGTTCGGCACCCAGCCGTGCTCCTCGTCGTAGCGGGCGAAGAACTTGAACAGCTGCTGCCAGTCCCAGTTGTAGACCAGTTGCGTGCTGACGCGCTCGACGGTGTAGGCGGCGAACGCCACCACCGCCAGCACGATCACCGCATCGAGCCAGGTTAAGCGGTTCCTGCGACGGCGCGGCGGAACGGCGGCACTCGCACTCACGGTACGCACCGGCGACGATCTACGGGCGGCAATACGGTGGCAGCGCTCATCGCGCGGAACGCCCGCGGATGCGCCACTCGATCACGCCGACCAGCACCGACAGGGTCGCCGTCACCAGCAGGTACATCAGTCCCACGGTCAGCCAGATCTCGAAGGCCATGAAGGTCTCGGCGACCAGGTCGAGCGCCATGGTCGTGAGGTCGAAGATCGCCACCGCGCTGAGGATCGAGGAGTGCTTGATCAGGGTGATCACCTGCCCCGTCATCGGCGGCAGCATCAACGGCACGGCCTGCGGCAGGATCACGTGGCGGTACTTGTCCCAGCGCGAGAGCGCGATGCTGTCGCTCGCCTCCCACTGCCCCTTGGCGACCGAATCGATGCCGGCGCGAAAGATCTCGGCGGTGAAAGAGCCCTCGTGGAACGCCAGTGCCAGCACGCACGCCCAGAACGCGCCTATGCCGTACACCGGGGCGACGACGAAATAGAAAATATAGACCTGCACCAGGATCGGCGTGTTGCGGATGAGCTGCAGGTAGCCCGTGGCCAGCCAGCGCCCCGTTATCGATCTGGAGCGGCGCAGCAACGCGGTGGCCAGCCCGACCAGGATCGCCAGCGGCAGCGCCCACAGGCTCAGCTCGAACGTGACCAGCAGGCCGTCGATCAGCGGCCCCCAGATGAGCTCGCCGTCGATGATGCGGTAGAACAGCCGCGGTATGCGGTACCACTGCCAGTTGTAGTTCAACTCGCCCGCGCCGCGCACCACCAGGTAGAACAGCGCGCCCACCAGCAGCAACAGCTGGAACATGTCCAGCCACGGCCTGCGGCGCAGGTTCGGCGGCGGCGCCGCGGTCTCCTCGGCAACGGTCTGGTCGGCGGTGCTCATGGTCCCCGGCCCGTCCTGTGGCGAGCCACGCTTGTGGTTGTTGGTTTCGGGCGCTCGACGCACGCAGGCCGTCATGTCCCGCCGTCGAATGCCCGCCGCGTCCCTGACGACGATGCGCCGCGCAGTCTAGCGCGAATGGCGCCCAAAGGCCCCGCGTTTCGCGACCGGCGGTCGCGCATCGACTTGCCGCGGCCGTCGACCACGCGGGACAATGCCCCGGCGTTACGCCAAGCCCCGGAGCGGATCGATGCAACTCAAGCAGAGCACCTGGCGCGACGTCGAGTCCTACCTCTCGCGCTCGAGCGGCATCCTGATCCCGATCGGCTCGGTCGAGCAGCACGGGCCGAACGGGCTGCTCGGCACCGACGCTATCTGCGCCGAGCAGATCGCCCTGCGCGCCGGGGCCGAGGGCGGCGTGCTGGTGGGCCCGACCATCGAACTCGGCATGGCCCAGTTCAACCTCGCCTTCCCCGGCACCGTCAGCCTTCGCGCCGCGACGCTGATGGCGGTCGTCGGCGACTACGTACGCTCGCTCGCCGCGCAGGGTTTCGAGCGGTTCTTCTTCGTCAACGGGCACGGCGGCAACGTTGCGCCCGCCAACGCCGCCTTCCAGGATCTCTACGCCGAGCGCAGCCTCGCCCCGACGCCCGCCGCGCGCCCGGCCCTGCGTTGCCGCCTGCGCAGCTGGTGGGAATACCCGGGCGTGAACGCGTTGCGCCAGCAACTCTACGGCGAGTGGGAGGGCATGCACGCCACGCCCAGCGAGGTGGCCATGACCCAGCACGCACTGCCGGGTTCCGCGCGCCGGGTGAGCATGGGCAAACCCGCCTCGTTGCCCGACGGCTACTACCGCGACTTCGGCGGCGACCGCCACTACGACGCCGCGCACCACCGCGAGCGCTACGCCGACGGGCGCATCGGCTCGGACCCCTCGCTGGCAACGCCCGAGCACGGCGAACGCCTGCTGGCGGCGGTGGTGCCCGAAGTGCTCGACGACTACGCGGCGTTCCTCGATGAAACCTAGCGGCGGTCCTGCGTCGCGCGCGCCGGTCACGCGGTGAGCGCGCAGGCCCCTTCGGTCGCCGTCATCGGCAGCGGTATCGTCGGCGCTTCCACCGCCTACTACCTGGCCCGGCGCGGCGCACGGGTGACGTTGTTCGAGAAGGGCAGGCTCGCGGGCGAGCAGTCCAGCCGCAACTGGGGTGCGGTGCGCCAGCAGGGCCGCCACCCGGCCGAGTTGCCGCTGATGATGGACTGCAACCGGCTGTGGCAGGGGCTCGAGCAGGAACTGCGGGCCGACCTCGGCTGGTACCAGCAGGGCCAGCTGCGGATCGCCTACGACGAGCGGACGCTGGCGGGCTGGGAAGCCTGGTTGCCGGTGGCGCGCGAGCACGGGCTCGACACCCGGATCCTCGGCCCGGGCGAAGTCACCGCGTTACTTCCCCACTACCAGGCGCGCTGCGTGGGCGGTATGTTCACGCCCAGCGACGGCTGCGCCGAGCCGGAGAAAGTGGCGCCCGCCTTCTGCGCGGCGGCCGAGCGCCACGGCGCCGAGATCGTCACCGGGTGTGCCGTGCTAGGCATCGACACCGGCAACGGCCGGGTCAGCGGCGTGGAGACCGAACGCGGTCCCCTCGCCGCCGACGCGGTGGTGTGCGCCGCGGGTGCCTGGGCGACGCGGGTATTGCAGCCGCTGGGACTGCGCCTGCCGACGCTGCGGGTGCGTGCCTCGGCGGCGCACGTGGCACCGATGGGGCTGGAACTGCGCAAGCTGGTCGTCTGGGGCCGCGCAGCCTATCGCCAGCGCCGCGACGGCAGCCTCACCATCGCGCCCGGCTCGAGCGGCCGCCACGACCTGACCCTCGACAGCCTGCGCCACGGCCTGAAGTTCCTGCCGCTGTACCTGCGCAACCGTAGCAAGCTGCAGCTGCGCGTGGGCGCGGATTTCTTCTCCCCCGGCGGCCTCGGCACGCTGCTGCAGCACCGCACGCTGGACCCGCCGCCCGACCTGACCGCGATCCGCGGCGCGCTGGCGGGTTTTCGCGAGGAGTATCCGGGGGCGGGCGAGCTGCGGGTGCTGCGCACCTGGGCGGGGTACATCGACTACACCCCGGACGAGTTACCGGTCATCGACGCCCCGGGCAGGCCGCACGGCCTGGTGATCGCCACCGGGCTCAGCGGGCACGGTTTCGGCCTCGGGCCGGTGACCGGGCGCAGCGCGGCGGAGCTGGCGCTGGGCGAGCGCCCGTCGCACGACCTGTCGGCGTTTCGCCTGGCACGGTTCGCCTGAAGCCAGCACCGCGCGCGCGGGCGCCAGTCGAATCGCGTCGCTTCTAGGCTTCCCGGCGCGCCAGCCCGTCGCCCACCGTCGCCCCGCGCTGCCACTCGAGGCGCCAGTCGTCGAAGGCGTCCGCGGCCAGCGGCGGGCTGATGAAAAACCCCTGGCCGTGGCCGCAGCCGAGCGCCAGCGCCTGGCACCAGTCCTGCTCGGACTCGATCCCCGCCGCGACCACCCGGGCCGGGAAACCGCGGGCCAGCTCGACGATGGCGCGGACCACGGCCCGCGCCCGCGGCTGCTGCTGGCGGGTGACGAAGTGCGCGTCGATCTTGAACTCGTCGATGGGGGCGTCGTGCAGGTGGCGCAGCGAGGAGCACCCGGCGCCGAACTCGTCGATGGATACGCGCAGGCCCGCACCGCGCAGCGCGTCCAGGATACACGCCGCCTCCGGTGGCCAGCGCATCATGCCGCGCTCGGTGATCTCGAGGGTGAGAGAGCCCGGCGCGAGCCCTTCGCGCCGCACGCGCTCGGCGACGTGCAGCGCCAGGTCGTGTTCGCCGAGCAGCCGCGAGGAGAGATTGATCGCCACCGGCACGTCCAGGCCGTCGTCCCGCCAGGTGCGCACCTGGGCCGCCACCCGTTCGATCACGTGCAGGGTCAGCGGCTTGATCGCGGCGGTACGCTCCGCCGCGGGCACGAAGTCCAGGGGCGCCAGCAGCCCGTACTGCGGGTGACGCCAGCGCAGCAGCGCCTCGACGCCGCTCAGGGTGGCATCGGCGAGATTCACCTGCGGCTGGTACTCGATCTCGAGCTGCTGCCCGAGCAACGCCTCGTCGAGGCCGTTGGCGGCGAGCGACGGGCGCGGGCCTGCGCCGGCGTGCGCGCCACACTCGAACACGCCGAACTCCTCGCCGCGCGCCCGGGCTTGCGCCAGCGCGTCACCCGCCCGCGCGAGCAGGTCCTGCGGGGTCGTGCCGTGGGCCGGGTGCAACGCGGCCCCGCCGTGCAACGTCGGCCACAGCAACTCGGTGCCCAGCGCCAGCGGCTCGACGGCAGCGGCGCACAGTTTCTGCCCCGCCACGAGCGCGCCTTCCGCGCTGTCGGCGCTCGGCAGCAGCGCGGCGAAGCGCCCGGCACCCAAGGCCGCGACGGTGTCCGACCGGCGCGCGCAGTGGCGCAGGCGTTGCGCAACCGCGCACAGCAGCTCGTCGTCGTGTCCGGCCACCGGCGCCAGCTCCAGGCACATCACGGCAAACGCCTGCGAGGTGCGCGAAGTGGTGCGCAGGTGCTGGCCGAGGCGGTCGAGGAACAGGCGCCGCCCGGGCAGCCCGGTCACGGGCTCCTCGAATGCGGCGTCGCGCAGCGCCTGCTCGGCGGCCGCCTTGTGCAAGGCGCTCTCGACGCTGGCGAGCAGGCGCACGCCATTCAGGCCGTTCTTGACCGCGTAGTCCTGCACGCCGTCGCGCATCGCCTGCGCCACCAGCGCCTCGTCGTGGCGGTCGCACAGCAGCACCACGGGCGGGCGATCGCCACAGGGTGTCGCGAGCAGGTCGGCCAGCAGTTGCGGCGCGGTGCCGGCGGCGAAGCGGTAGTCGCTCAGCAGGCAGTCGAACCGCTCGGCGTGGCGCAGCTCGCCGGGCGTGGCGATCTCGTCGAGGGCGTGGCCGGCGGCGGACTGCTCGAGGCAGCGCCGCACGGCAAGGCGATCCCGCTCGTCGGGGGCGATCAGCAACAGGCGCAACGGCCGGGGTGCCCGACGGGTCATTCGGCTGACCTTTTTCTACCGAGGGAACGGGGTAGCGGCCGTGCGCCGAAAACCTTGAGCGCGCGCCGGGCGCGCTCTCCTCCATGCACTGTGTTAACTTCGCCGCCATAGAGCCCGCCGCAAGGAGACCGCGCAATGCCCCGACTGTGGAACCCGCCGAGCGTCGCGCCGCCGTTCGGCAAGTACAGCCAGTGCGCCGAGGTCGAGGCCGGCGCGCGCTTGCTCTACGTCGCCGGCCAGGTGGGCGTGCGCCCCGACGGCACGCTGGCCCAGGGCATCGACGCGCAGGCCGAGCAGGCACTCGCCAATATCGTGGCGATTCTCGCCGCCAACGACATGGGCCCGGAGCACATCGTGAAGCTGACCACCTGCCCGATCCGCGCCGATTTCGTCACCCCTTACCGGGAGGCGCGCGCCCGTGTGCTCGGCGAGCACGAGCCGCCGAACACGCTGCTGGTCGTGCACTCGCTGGCCAACCCCGAGTGGCTCATCGAGATCGAGGCGGTCGCCGCGCGCTAGCGAGGCGGCGGGGAACACAGGCTTGAGCATCCGTATTGCCGTGCTCGGACTCGGGCGTATCGCCCGCACCCGGCTGTTGCCGGCGCTGGCCGCGGCCGAGGGCGCCGAGCTGTGGAGCCTGCTGAGCCGCGATCGCGCCCGCGCCGCGGCGGCGGCGGACGAATTCGGCGCCGGCGCAGCCGTACCGGCGCACGACGACCTGGATACCCTGCTCGCCGACCCCGACCTCGACGCGGTCATCCTCGCGAGCCCCGACAAGCTGCACGCGCCCCAGGCCATGGCCGCCGCCCGCGCCGGCAAACACGTCTTCAGCGAGAAACCCATGGCGACCTCGGTGGCGGAGGCCCGCGCGATGGTGGACGCCTGCCGCGAGGCCGGCGTCAAGCTCGGCGTGGCCTATCACCTGCGCTGGCACGCGGCCCACCGGCCCCTGTGGCAGGCCGTGCAATCCGGCCGCTTCGGCGCGTTGCGCCACTTGCGCGTGCAGTGGAGTTTCCAGGCCGCCGGCGCCACGGACTGGCGCGCCTCGCCCGAGGTCGGGCGCTGGTGGAGCCTGGCCGCG
>JBFJWO010000231.1:0-7931 GCA_041623575.1 Gammaproteobacteria bacterium | reverse complement strand
CTGGCGGCCGATGACCAGGAACCGCGTGGTGTTGTCGGGCTTGTCCTCGATGTTGCTCGCCAGGCGCTGCAGGTCGTAGCGCTCCGCGGCCAGCCGGCTTGCGATTGCCGCCACCCCGTCGCTCGCCGCCGCCAGGCGCGCGGCCTCGCCGTTGCTGCTGACCGCTTCGGTGGCCACGCGCGGCAGGTGCGTCGCCAGCCATTCCCGGCACTGGGCGAGCGCCTGCTGGTGGGCATACACGCGGGTCACGGCTTCCAGCCCACCGCTGCGGGCAAGCAGGTGGTGATGCACGGGCAGTTCCACCTCGCCGCAGATCCCGAGCGGCGAGCGGATGAACATGTCGAGCGTGTGGTTGACGACGCCCTCGGTCGAGTTCTCCACCGGCACCACACCGAAGGCGGCGTCGCCGGCCTCCACCTCGCGGAACACCTCCTCGATGGTCGCGTGCGACGCGGCGTGGATGGACTGCCCGAAGTGCTTCAGCGCCGCCTCCTGGGTGAAGGTGCCCTCCGGCCCGAGGTAGGCGACCCGCAGCGGCTGCTCGAGCGCCAGGCACGCGGAGATGATCTCGCGAAACAACCGCTCGACGACGGCATCGTCCAGCGGTCCCGCGTTGCGCGCGCGCACCGCGCGCAGGATCTGCGCTTCGCGCTCGGGGCGGTAGAAGCTTGCCGCTTCGCCGCCGGCGGTCTTGATGTCGGCCACCTGCAGCGCCAGGCGCGCCCGCTCGTTCAGCAGCTGGTGCAGTTGCCCGTCGAGCGCGTCGATGCGCTCGCGCAGCACCTCCAGCGACGGCGGTTCGCTCATGGCGGGGGCGGCAGGCAGCGAGCCTTCAACACGCCCTCGATCCGGGCGATCGCCGCCAGCACCTCGTCGCAGATGGCCTGCTCGGTATCGATCAGCGTGTAGGCGATCTCGCCGCGCGACTCGTTCACCATGTGCGCGATGTTGACGCCAGCGAGGCCGAGCTCGTGGGAGATCTGGCCGACCATGTCCGGGCGGTTGGCATTGACCACCGACAGGCGCACGTCGCCGGCCCGGGCCAGTTCGACGTCGGGAAAATTCACCGAGTTGCGGATGTTGCCGTGCTCGAGGAACTCGCGCAGCTGCTCGGCGATCATCACCGCGCAGTTCTCCTCCGCCTCGACCGTCGAGGCACCGAGGTGCGGCAACGCGATCACCCCGGCCTGGTCGATCAGGCGACGGGTGGGGAAATCGGTCACGTAGGCGTGCAGCCGCCCGGCGGCCAGCGCCTCGCACACGGCTTCCTCGTCGACGACGCCGGGGCGCGAGAAGTTCAGGATCACCGCGCCCGGGCGCATGCGCGCGATGCAGTCGGCGTCGACCAGGCCGCGCGTGGCGTCCGACAAGGGCACGTGGAAGGTCACGAAATCCGCGGTCGAGACCAGGGCTTCAATGCTGCCGGACTGGCGAACCTCGGCGTCGAGCTGCCAGGCCCGCTGCACGGTGATGGCGGGGTCGTAGCCGATCACGCGCATGCCGAGCATGCGCGCCACGTTCGCCACCCGCACGCCGATGGCACCGAGCCCCACCACGCCGAGCACGCGTCCGGGCAGCTCGAACCCGACGAAACGCTTCTTGCCGGCTTCCACCGCTCTGGCGAGCTCGGGACCGTCGCCGGTCAGGTCAGCCACGTAGCGGATCGCGCCGGCGATGTTGCGCGCGGCGAGCAACAGGCCCGCCAGCACCAGTTCCTTGACCGCGTTGGCGTTGGCGCCGGGGGCGTTGAACACCGGGACGCCCAACTCCCCGAGTCGCTTCACCGGGATATTGTTGACGCCCGCGCCGGCGCGCCCGACGGCCAGCAACGAACCCGGCACGTCGAGATCGTGCAGGTCCGCCGAGCGCAGCATGATGGCGTGCGGTTCGGCCACCTCGGGGCCGACCTCGTAGGCCGCCGGCGGCAACTTGGCCAGCCCCTTGGCAGCGATGCTGTTGTAGGTGCGTATCCGGTACACGGTGCTCTCCGGGCTGGGTCTACGGCCTCAGCCGTGACGTTGTTCGAAATCGGCCATGAACGAGATCAGCGTCTCCACGCCTTCGACCGGCATCGCGTTGTAGATGCTGGCGCGCATGCCGCCGACCGAGCGGTGGCCCTTGAGTTCCACCAGGCCGACGTTCTCGGCCTCGGCCAGGAAAACGCCCTCGAGCCCGGGGTCCACCAGGGTGAACGGAACGTTCATCCAGGACCGGTATTGCGGATCGACGGGGTTGGCGTAGAAGTCCGAGCCGTCGATCGCCTGGTACAGCAGCTCTGCCTTGCGCCGGTTGGTTTCGCCCATCGCGGCGAGCCCGCCCTGGCGCAGCAGCCACTGGAAAACCAGCCCGGCGACGTACCATGCGTAGGTGGGCGGGGTGTTCAGCATCGAGCCCGCGCGGGCGACGGCCGCGTAGTCGAACACCTCCGCGATGCGCGGCGGCGTGGCCGGCAGCACCTCCGGCGCGACGATGACCAGGGTCACGCCGGCCGGGCCGATGTTCTTCTGCGCGCCGGCGTAGATCAGCCCGAAGCGGCGCACGTCGATCGGTCGCGACAGCAGCGTGGAGGACATGTCCGCCACCAGCGGCGCGCCGAACGCGTCGGGTGGCTCGTGGATCTCCAGCCCGCCGATGGTCTCGTTCGGCGTGTAGTGCAGGTAGGCCGAACCGTCCGCCATGTCCCACTGCGCGCGCGGCGGCACGCTCGCGTAGTTCCCGGCCTTGCCGTCAGCGACCACGTGAACGTCGCAATAGGCCCCGGCCGTCTTGATGGCCTTGGCCGACCACTGGCCGGTGTTCAGGTAACTCGCCTTGCGCTCGGGCGCGGCGAGGTTCATCGGCACAAGCGCGAACTGCGCACTCGCCCCGCCCTGCATGAACAGCACGTGGTAGGCGTCGGGGATGTCGAGCAGGGTGCGCAGGTCGGCCTCGGCGCGTTCGGCGATCGCGGCGAAGTGCTTGCCACGGTGGCTCATCTCCATGACCGACATCCCGCTGCCGTGCCACTCCGGCAGATCTTCACCGGCCTGGGCCAACACCTCCTCGGGCAACACCGCCGGGCCGGCACTGAAGTTGTAGACTCTGCTCATCGATTGCGCGCTCGCCTGGAAAACGTGAACTCACCGGCGCGCCGGTCGCGGCGCGCTCCCATGACCCTGGCCCCGTCCTGAGGTCGGGCCGGCGCGGTCCGCCCCTGGCCCCGTTCGGTATGCCGGCGCCGAGCGCTCAGTGCAGCGTGGGCGGCGCGTCGTCCTCGCCGTCCTGCTCGTCGCCGTCCTGCTCGTCGCCGTTCAACGCCTCGATCCGCTCGACCTCGGCGAGCGATTCGCCCTCGTCGAGGCGAATCAGGCGCACGCCCTGGGTGTTACGCCCGAGGGTGGATATCTCGCCGACCGCGGTGCGCACCAGCGTACCGCCGTTCGAGATCAGCATGATCTCGTCGCCCTCGTTGACCTGCACCGCGCCGATCACCGCGCCGTTGCGCCCATCGGTCTTGATGGAGATCACGCCCTGCGTGCCGCGGCCCTTGCGCGGGTATTCGCCGGCCGGGGTGCGTTTGCCGTAGCCGTGCTCGGTGACGGTCAGGATATCGCCCTCGCCGACGATGATCAGCGCGATGCAGCGCTGTTGCGGGCCGAGCCGGATGCCGCGCACCCCGGCCGCCGTGCGCCCCATCGCGCGCACGTCGCTCTCGGCGAAACGCATCGCCTTGCCGGCGCTGCTGAACAGCATCACGTCCCGGCTGCCGTCGGTCAGCGCCACGTCGATCAGGTAGTCGTCGCCGCGCAGATCGACGGCGATGATGCCGTTGCTGCGCGGGCGCGAAAAATGCGACAAGGGGGTCTTTTTCACCGTACCGCTGCTGGTCGCCATGAAGACGTACTGGTCTTCGGCGTACTCGCGCACCGGCAGCAGCGCGTTGATCCGCTCGCCCGGCTCCAGCGGCAACAGGTTGACGATGGGGCGCCCGCGCGAGGCGCGCCCGGCGAGCGGCAGCTCGTAGACTTTCTTCCAGTACACCTTGCCGCGGCTGCTGAAGCACAACAGCGTGTCGTGGGTGCTGGCCACGAACAGCTTGTCGACGAAGTCCTCTTCCTTGACCCGGGTCGCGGACTTGCCGCGCCCGCCGCGGCGCTGCGTTGCGTAGTCCGAAAGCGGCTGCGCCTTGGCGTAGCCGGCGTGCGAGAAAGTCACCACCACGTCCTCGTCGCTGATCAGGTCCTCGACGGTTAGATCGTAGTGATCGGTGTTGATCACGGTGCGGCGCTCGTCGCCGAACTGCTCACCGACCGCCTGCAGCTCCTCGCGGATGACCGCCAGCAGCCGGTCGGGGTCTTCGAGGATCCGCAGCAGCTCGGCGATCAGCTCCAGCAGCTCGCCGAACTCGCTGATGATCTTGTCCTGCTCGAGGCCCGTCAGGCGGTGCAGCCTGAGGTCGAGGATCGCCTGTGCCTGGGCCTCGGAGAGGTGGTAACCGTCGTCGTGCAGGCCGAACGCCGGGTCGAGGCCCTCGGGGCGCGAGGCGACCCCGCCTGCGCGCTGCAGCATGTCCGTGACCAGGCCCGGCTCCCACACGCGCTCGATCAGCGCCGCGCGCGCCTGCGCCGGGTTTGCCGAGCCCTTGATCAACTCGATCACCGGGTCGATGTTGGACAGGGCGACCGCCAGGCCCTCGAGGCTGTGAGCGCGCTCACGCGCCTTGCGCAGGTCGTACACCGTGCGCCGGGTGACGACTTCGCGGCGGTGGCGGACGAACGCCTCGAGCACCTGCTTGAGGTTCAGCTGGCGAGGCTGACCCTCGATCAGCGCCACCATGTTGATACCGAACACCGACTGCATCTGGGTCTGCTGGAAGAGGTTGATCAGGATCACGTCGGCGTTCTCGCCGCGGCGCAGCTCGATCACCATGCGCATGCCGTCCTTGTCGGACTCGTCGCGCAGCTCCGCGATGCCCTCCAGGCGCCGTTCCTTCACCAGGCTCGCGATCTTCTCCAGCAAGCGCGCCTTGTTGACCATGTAGGGCAGCTCGGTGACGATGATCGCGGTGCGCGATCCGAGCTCCTCGAAGTGGGTCTGGGCGCGCACGAAGATGCGCCCGCGCCCGGTGCGGTAGGCCTCGCGGATCCCGCGCGCCCCGCTGATGATGCCGGCGGTCGGGAAATCCGGCCCGGGCAGTCGCTGCATCAGCCCGGCGACGTCGATCTCGGGATCGTCGATCAGCGCCAGGCAGGCGTCGATGACCTCGCGCAGGTTGTGCGGCGGGATGTTGGTGGCCATGCCGACGGCGATACCGGTCGAGCCGTTCACCAGCAGGTTCGGCACCCGGGTCGGCAGTACCGCCGGCTCCTGCTCGGTGCCGTCGTAGTTGGCGACGAAATCGACCGTTTCCTTCTCGAGGTCCGAAAGCAGCTCGTGCGCCAGGCGGCTCATGCGGATCTCGGTGTAGCGCATCGCCGCGGGCGCGTCGCCGTCCACCGAGCCGAAGTTGCCCTGCCCGTCCACCAGCAGGTAGCGCATGGAGAACGGCTGCGCCATGCGCACGATGGCGTCGTACACTGCCGTATCGCCGTGCGGGTGGTACTTGCCGATCACGTCGCCGACCACGCGTGCCGATTTCTTGTAGGCCTTGTTCCAGTCGTTGCCGAGCACTTGCATGGCGTACAGCACGCGCCGGTGCACGGGCTTCAGGCCGTCGCGCACGTCCGGCAGGGCGCGCCCCACGATCACCGACATGGCGTAGTCGAGATACGACTGGCGCATCTCGTCTTCGAGGTTGACGGGCAGGATTTCCTTGGCGAAATCAGCCATGGACGCGCCCTTCGGGTAGCCGGTCGAGGTCGGGTTTCAAATCAGTGTATCCGCGGGATCGTTGGCGCAGCGCCCGCTCGCCCCGAGCGTCGTTTAACGCCCGAGCGGGCGCTGCGATCGCCCGGCATAAAAAGGCGAACGTTAACATATTTCGCCCCCTCGCTGCAGTCGGAATTCACTTCGCGAAGGCAGGCGAAGCCGCTGTCGGGGGCCGCGCGGGGAGCGCGTTTGCGCGCCCCCCGCCCAGCAGTTATCTTGCCGCCCATGGAACGGGTGGACCTGGTGGTGGCACCGGCCTGGATAGCGACGGTCGACGACGGCGACCGGGTCCTCGCCGGGCACTCGGTGGCGGTGCGCGACGGCATGATCGTGGCGCTCGCGCCGCATGCCGAATGCCGCGAGCGTTTCGCCGCCACCGAGGTCTGCGAGCTTCCGGGCCAGTTGCTGATCCCCGGCCTGGTCAACGCCCATACCCACGCCGGCATGGCGTTGCTGCGCGGCTACGCCGACGACCTGCCGCTCATGACCTGGCTCGGCGAGTACATCTGGCCCGCCGAGAGCCGCTGGGTCGACAAGGAGTTCGTGCGCGACGGCACGCAACTGGCGATCGCCGAGATGCTGGCCGGCGGCACCACCTGCTTCAGCGACATGTACTACTTCCCGGACATCATCGCCGCCGTCGCGCGCAACGCCGGGGTGCGCGCCATGGTCGGGCTGATCGTGCTGGACTTCCAGACCAGCTGGGCGCTCGACCCCGACGAGTACCTGCACAAGGGCCTGCAACTGCACGACAGCCTGCGCGACGATCCGCTGGTGCGGGTCACGCTGGCGCCGCACGCGCCCTACACCGTGTCCGACGAGCCCCTGCGGCGCGTGCGCGTGTACTCCGACGAGCTCGACGTGCCGGTGCACATCCACGTTCACGAGACCGCCGAGGAGATCACCCGTTCGCACGAGACCTTCGGCGTGCGCCCGCTGCGCCGCCTGGCCCACCTCGGGCTGGTCAACCCGCAGCTGGTGGCGGTGCACATGACCCAGCTCGACGAGCGCGACCTCGAGGTCGCCGCCGCCAGCGGCCTCAACGTCGTGCATTGCCCGGAGTCGAATCTCAAGCTCGCCAGCGGCTTCTGCCCGGTCGCCAGGCTGCTCGACGCCGGCGTCAACGTGGCGCTCGGCACCGACGGCGCGGCGTCCAACAACGACCTCGACATGATCGGCGAGATGCGCACCGCCGCGCTGCTGGCCAAGGGGGTGGCGGGCGATGCCAGCGCGGTGGACGTCGACCAGGTCCTGCGCATGGCCACCCTCAACGGTGCCCGCGCGCTCGGGCTGGCCGAGGAGACGGGCTCGCTGGTCACGGGCAAGTCGGCGGACATGGTCGCCGTCGACCTGCGCGCGCTGGCCACCCAGCCGGTGCACAACCCGGTCTCGCAGCTGGTGTTCGCCGCAAGCCGCGACCAGGTGTCGCACGTGTGGGTGGCCGGTCGCTGCCTCGTGCGCGAGCGCGCGCTGACCACTCTCGACGCGACGGCCATCGGCGAACGCGCCGAGCAGTGGCGCCGGCGCATGAGCCGGCACTGACGTCACCGATGCCCGAGCCCAACGTCGCCGCCGACGAGGTCGCCAAGTTCGACGCCCTGGCCGGCGAGTGGTGGGACCCGCAGGGCGGGTTCAAGACCCTGCACCACGTCAACCCCGTGCGCCTGGCGCTGATCGAGCGCTACGCCGCGCTCGCCGGCCAGGCGGTGCTCGACGTCGGCTGCGGCGGCGGCATCCTGAGCGAAGCGCTGGCCAAACGCGGCGCGCGGGTGACCGCTATCGACCTCTCCGGCGGCGCGCTCGAAGCGGCCCGGGCGCACGCCGCGCACTCGGCGCTCGAGATCGAGTACCGCGAGGCCGCGGCGGAGACCCTGGCGGGCGAGCGCCCCGGACACTACGCGGTCGTGACCTGTATGGAACTGCTGGAGCACGTGCCCGACCCGGCCGCCCTGGTCGCCGCGTGCGCCACCCTCGCCGCGCCGGGCGCGCTGGTTTGCTTCTCGACGTTGAACCGCACGCCACAGGCGTACCTGCAGGCGGTGCTCGGCGCCGAGTACCTGTTGCGGCTGCTGCCGCTCGGGACG
>JBFJWO010000230.1:0-7932 GCA_041623575.1 Gammaproteobacteria bacterium | reverse complement strand
GACGCGCCGGCCAACACCGTGTTCACGGTGCGCAGCGATCCCGACGAGACCCTGCAACTCACCACCGGCGGGCCGCTGACGGCGACCGGTACGGGCGTGCTCACCGGCAGCGTTACCGTGACGGCCGGACAGTGCCTGGACGAAGACGAGGAGAGCGACTTCCCGATCCGGGTCGTGCCCTGCCCCGCCGAAACGGACTGATCGTGTCCGGGCGGCCGCGATCCGGCCGCCCGGCTTGATCCGGGTCAATCACGCTGCCTCGCGGGCGCAAGGCCCGCGAGGCAGCCCTGTCGAACTAACTTACAGCGCGCCAGTTTTGTGTTGACAGCGCCGGCGCCAGGCCGGATCGTGTGCCCACCTTCTCGTCGATCCCGAACGGCAGCAGGCCCGGCGGGTGACACGCCGGCCCTGAATTCCTTGAGGGACCAGGACCTTCTCCGGTCGACGGCAGGCAGCGCCCGGTGGGCGCGACTGCAGGTCGTTCGATCCGAACACCCGTCGCCGACCACTGCGCCGAAAGAATGCGCGAGTGCGCCCCCGCGGGCCGCCTCGCGCCGGTAGCGACCAGGCTCCTCGCGAGCCGATGCATAACACGGAGACGCCCACCATGCGACTACCCCTGAAATCGATGCTTGCCGTCCTCGCCGGTGCCGTGCTGCTGCTCGGCGGTTGCGGCGGCGGCGGAAAAGGCAACGGCGAGGACGAGACCGACACCAACGCCTCCACCGTCGCCGTCGCCGAGGTCATACCGCCGGGCGCCGAGTGTCCGGCCGGCGGTATCCGGGTCGAGTCCGGTATCGACGACAACGGCAACGGCGTGCTCGATGCCAACGAGGTCGACGACTCGCAGGTCCTCTGCAACGGCAACGACGGCAACGACAGCCTGATCGCGCGCAGCGACGAGCCCGCCGGCGTCAACTGCGAGTTCGGCGGCACGCGTATCGACGCCGGCACCGACGCCAACGACAACGGCACGCTCGACGCGACGGAGGTCACCGCCACCGAATACCTGTGCGCGGCGAGCGGCGACAGCTTCGACGGGCTGGTGTACGTGGCCGATGCCAACGTCGACGACACCTTCGAACTCTTCAGCACCGCCAGGGACGGCGCCAGGGTGCGCAAGCTGATCGGGCCGCGGATCGCACAGGGCAGCATCTGGGACTTCGAGCTCTCGCCGGATCGCACGCGGGTCGCGCTCTACGGCCGGATCGATTCTCCCTTCGCCAACGCACTGTACGTGGCGAGCCTGGTGAGTGCCGCGCCGGCGGTCAAGGTCTCGAGGGGCGAACCGTCGGTCGACTGGTTCGAGTGGTCGCCCGACAGCCGCTGGCTGGTGTACATCGCGCAGCCGACCATCGGCGCGAACGAGGTGCACGTCGTAGCGGTCGACGGCACCGCCGATCGCAGCGTCTTCGATCCCTCCACCTTACCCCTCGGCACGACGGTCGAAGGCGTCGGCTTCGAATGGGCGCCGGACGGCAGCCGGCTGGCCTTCTCGGTGAACCTGAGCACGGCCACCGATCGGATCACGCGGCTCTACACGCTATCGCCCGCCGCGCGCGAGCCGACCTTGATCCACGAGGTCACCCGGGCGAACGTGGACTACCTGTTCCTGAGCTACCAGTGGTCGCCCAGCGCGCGGCGGATCGCCTACTCGATCCACTCGGGCAGCTTCGCCGGCGACAACGCGTCGGCGACCTTACGCACCGTGGCCCCGGACGGCACCGGCAACACGACCGTGATCGATCGCCCCGCAGCGCCCGGCGAGAACAACAACGTGTACTACGAGTGGGCGCCCGACGGGAGCCGGCTGGTTTACGCGTTGAGCCTCAGGGCCAACGCGCTGGCCCGCGCGAGTGTGCACACCGTCGCAAGCGACGGCACCGGCCTGCAGAACGTCTACGACTCGCAGGGATCGGCGGCCACGGAGGTCGACGTCAGCTTCTTCGAGTGGGCGCCCGACAGCAGCCGGGTTGCCTATTCGGTGAATCTGGTCTCGGCCCAGGAGAAGTCGGCCGAGGTCCACACCGCGGCGGCGAACGGCCCCGGCTTCGCCCGGGTCGGGAGGGGCACTGCCCCGCTCGACGGCTTTGTCTTCACCTGGCTCAAATGGGCCGGCGACAGCAGCCGCCTGGCGTACACGCTCGACCGGGACGGTCCCCAGGGACAAGGGCTGACAATGGAGCTCTTCACTGTCCTCCCGAACGGCACCGGCAACACCTCGATCGCCCGGCTCACCGGCAACGCGTTCATCCGCTTCGACTGGTCACCCGACGCCCGCCTGCTGGCTTACGTCAGCGAGGGCGAAAGCGACGTGGGCCTGCACACCGTGGCGCCGGACGGCAGCAACCGCACCACGGTGTTCGAGGCGACCCGCAGCATGAACTCGGGGGTGTTCGTCGCCTTCGACTGGGCGCCCGACGGGCGGCGCCTCGCCTACCACGTGGAGCGCAGCGACAGTGTCACGGTGTTCGAGCTCTTCAGCGTCGCCGCCGGTGCTACGGTCGGCACCCGCCTCTACACCGCCACGCTCGGGTCCAACAGGTTCGGGTTCAACCGGTTCCGGTTCTCGCCCGACAGCGAGCGCCTCGCCTATCTCGCGCCGAAAGGGACGAGCGGCGCCACCGCGCTGTACACGGCCGCGGCCGACGGCAGCGGCCCGGTCGAGGTCTCGGGGCCGCTGGTCGAGGGCGGCAGCGTCAACCGGTTCGAGTGGGAGTTCGATGACGACGACGACATGCACTGAGGCCACCCCGGGGCCGGGCCGACGTCCGGCGCCAGCCCATTCTTGCGGCGCCGGGCGGGGTCGCCCGGTGCCGCACGCCGAACAACACCGGCTTCGGCGCCGCCGCTTGCGCCGCGCGCTCGCATGCCGCAAGGTTACGCCCGCGGCAGGCAAGCAGGAGTCGCAGTGCCCAGCGAAGACCCCGGGGCGAGCACCACGGTCGCCCGTTTCGAGATCCGCCACACCCGCTACCTGAACCCGGACGGCACGCCGACCACGGCGCAGCTGCCGGCGATTGCCGCGGATGCCGAGGCGCTGAGAGCCGCCTACCGCGCCATGTTGCTGACCCGCCGCTACGATGCGCGCGCGATCAACCTCCAGCGCACCGGCAAGCTCGGCACGTACAGCTCCTCGCTCGGCCAGGAGGCGGTCGGCGTCGGCGTCGCCAGCGCGATGCGCCCCGAGGACGTGCTGGTGCCGACCTACCGCGAGTACAGCGCCCAGCTGTGGCGCGGCGTCGAGATCCGCGAGCTGCTGCTCTACTGGGGCGGCGACGAGCGCGGCAGCGACTATGCCGGCCCGCGCCATGACTTCCCGATCTGCGTCCCCATCGCCACCCAGTGCACGCAGGCGGCCGGCGCGGCGTACGCCATGAAGCTGCGGGGCGAAGCGCGCGCGGTGGCCTGTTTCTTCGGCGACGGCGCGACCTCCAAGGGCGATTTCTACGAAGCGCTCAACGCCGCCGGCGTGTGGCAGCTGCCGGTGCTGTTCGTGGCGGTCAACAACCAGTGGGCGATCTCGGTGCCGCGGGCCCGCCAGAGCGCGGCCCAGACGCTGGCGCAGAAAGCGATCGCCGCCGGCGTCAGCGCCGAGCAGGTCGACGGCAACGACTTCCTGGCCGTGCACGCCGCCGCGCGAGCCGCCTTGACGCGGGCGCGCGAAGGCGGCGGCCCGCATCTCGTCGAGGCGCTGACCTACCGCCTCGGCGACCACACCACGGCGGACGACGCGCGACGCTACCGCGACAGCGAGACCGTGGAAGCGCACCGCGGCGAGGACCCGATCGCCCGCCTGCGCGCGTTCATGACGAGCAGGGGCCTGTGGGACGAGGCCGCCGAGCAGGCGCTGGTCACCGAATGCGATGCCGCCGTCGACGCGCAGGTACAGGCCTACCTCGACACGCCCGCGCAGCCGCCTCGAGCCATGTTCGACCACCTCTACGCCAGCCTGCCCGAAGCCTACGAGGAGCAGCGCAACGCACTCGGCCCGCCGCGCGATGGCTGAGGTCACCCTGGTCGAGGCGGTCACGCTGGCGCTGGCGCACGAGATGGCGGCCGACCCCGACGTCGTGGTGCTCGGGGAGGACGTCGGCGTCAACGGCGGCGTGTTTCGCGCCACGCTCGGCCTGCAGGAGCGGTTCGGCGCCGAAAGGGTGATCGACACCCCGCTCGCCGAGGGTCTGATCGGCGGCATGGCGGTCGGGATGGCCGCGCAGGGCCTGCGCCCGGTCGCGGAGATCCAGTTCATGGGTTTCATCTACCCGGCGCTCGACCAGATCCTCAGCCACGCCTCACGCCTGCGCAACCGCACGCGCGGGCGCTTGAGCTTCCCGCTCGTGCTGCGCGCGCCGTTCGGCGGCGGTATCCGCGCCCCGGAGCATCACTCCGAAAGCACCGAGGCCCTGTTCGCGCACATTCCCGGGTTGCGCGTCGTGATCCCTTCCTCGCCGTCGCGCGCGTACGGGTTGCTGCTGGCGGCGATCCGCGACCCCGACCCGGTGGTGTTCCTCGAGCCCAAGCGCGTCTACCGGCTGGTCAAGCAGGACCTGGCCGACGACGGCGAGTCGCAACCGCTGGACGTGTGTTTCGTCGAGCGCCAGGGCGACGACATCACGCTGGTCAGCTGGGGCGCGATGCTGCACGAGACCCTGCAGGCCGCGGAGGAACTGGCGGCGCAGGGGGTGAGCGCGGAGGTGATCGACGTCGCCACGCTCAAGCCGCTCGACCTGCGCACGATCCTCGAATCGGTGGAGAAGACCGGGCGCTGCGTGATCGTGCACGAAGCCGCGCGCAGCGGCGGTTGGGGCGCGGAGATCGCCGCCGGGCTGGCCGAGCACGGCCTGCTGTCGCTGCTCGCGCCGGTGCAGCGCGTGACCGGCTACGACACGGTGATGCCGCTGTTCCGCCTGGAGAATCATTACCTGCCGTCGAGCGCACGCATCGTGCGTGCGGCGCGCCAGGCGCTGGAGTTCCAATGAAGGTGTTCAACCTGCCGGACCTCGGCGAGGGCCTGACCGAGGCCGAGATCGTCGAGTGGCACGTGGCCGAGGGCGAGGAGATCGCCGCCGATCAGCCGCTGGTGTCGGTGGAGACGGCCAAGGCCATCGTCGACATCCCCGCCCCGTTCGCCGGGCGGGTGGCGCGCCTGCGGGTCGCCCCGGGCGAGATCGCCGCCGTCGGTGCGCCGCTGGTCGAGTTCGAAGGCGAGGCGCAGGCCCGCGCCGACACCGGCACGGTGGTCGGCGAGGTCACCGTCGGCGAGACGCAGGTCAGCGAGGCACCCGCGCCGGTGAGCAAGGCGGCCGCCGGCGCAAGAGCCGTACCGGCGGTACGCGCCCTCGCCCGCCGCCTGGGCGTCGATCTCTCCATCGTCAAGCCGAGCGGCGCCGACGGTCTGGTCACCAAGGCCGACGTCGAGCGCGCGGCGCGGATGCTGGCCGAGGTCGGCGAGCCCGAACCGTTGCGCGGCCCGCGCCGGGCGATGGCGCAGAACATGGCCACCGCCAACGCCGAGGTGGTGCCCGCGACCCTGATGGACGACGCCGACGTGCACGCCTGGTCACCGGGCCAGGACGTGACCCTGCGCCTGGTGCGAGCTATCGTCGCCGGCTGCCGGGCCGAGCCCGCGCTGAACGCCTGGTACGACGGCGACGCGCAGGCGCGCTGGCTGATCCGCAAGATCGACATCGCCGTGGCGGTGGACACCGAGGAGGGGCTCTTCGTGCCGGTGCTGCGCGACGTCGCCGAGCGCTCGCCCGCAGACCTGCGCACGGGCCTGGAGCGGCTCAAGGCCGACATCAAGGCGCGGGCGGTGCCGCCCGAGGAGATGCGCGGCTACAGCTTCACCCTGTCCAACTTCGGCACCATCGCCGGGCGTTACGCGGCACCGGTGGTGCTGCCGCCGACCGTGGCCATCCTCGGCGCCGGGCGCATTCGCGACACCGTGCTCGCCGTGGACGGTGCGCCCGCGGTGCACCGGGTGCTGCCGCTGTCGCTGACGTTCGATCACCGCGCGGTGACGGGCGGCGAAGCCGGGCGTTTTCTCGGCGCCGCGATCAAGGACCTCGAAGCCGCCGACTGACGCCCGACCCGACGCCCCGTGTGCCACCGCGCGTGGCACCGGCTCCGACCCATTGACGGCGCCCGGCGCTCGCTCTAACGTAATGCACCTTCGCTGACGATTCTCTCCGCCAGCCCGCGGCGAACGCATCCAGGCCTGCCGCCCGATTCGCCACTGCGCTACGAAGGCGCTCAGCCGAGGTGCGGTCGGGCAACCGACTCGCGTCGTTGGGGCGGTCGTCCGGCTGCTTCGGCCTGCGCCTCCCCTGCGGGACTTCTCGCTCGCAATAGGAGTGGCGAATCATGTCCGCGAAGACGTTTTCCGTGTTCGGGTTGTGCCTGTGGCTGGCCGCCTGCGGTGGCGGCGGCGGTGGGGGTAGCGGTGGTGGCGCCGTCAACGACGGCGTGTTCATCGACTCCGCCGTGCAGGGCGTGCGTTACGAGACCGCGACCTTGTCCGGCTTTACCAGTGCCAGCGGCACCTTCCAGTACGCCGACGGTGAGAGCGTCAGCTTCTTCATCGGCGACATCCTGCTCGGCCGCACCGCCGGTGCACCGCAGGTCACGCCCATCGACTTCGTGCCGGGTGCGATCGACGAGACCCATCCGCAGGTGACGAACATCCTGCGCTTCGTGCAGACGCTGGACGAGGACGGCGATCCCGGCAACGGCATTCGCATCACCACGTTGCTCTACAACCAGGCTGCCGGGATGAGCGTCAACTTCGCCCAGACCGTCGTCGCCTTCGAAAACGACGGCAGCGTGCAGATCGTGGTCGCCACCTTGACTTCCACGCTCGGCGCGGCACGCACGCTGATCGATGCCGCTGCCGCGCAGGCGCATCTGCGTGATGTCCTGAACGGTGGCACCGGCGGCACCGGCGGCACGTTCGGCTCGCTGACCCTGACCGGTGCGGACACCGGCGCCATCGGCACGCGCTTCACGCCCACGGCCGCCGCCCCGACGACGGCCACGCTGGTGAGCTTCGAGCAGCAGATCAACGACGGCACCAGCGTCCTGGGAATAGGCACGACGCCCGCCGGGAACCTGCTGTCGGTCACCCTTTTCCATGCGAAGACGGGCGCTGCCTACGCCTACCAGATCATCTGCCTCATGGCCGCCGACTGTGCGCTGATCACACTGGACGTGCCCGGAAAGTCCGTCAGCTTCGAGGGCGCGGCGGTGCCCAACACCCCAGGCTCCGCCAACCGGGCCACCGCGCCCGTCACCCTGAGCGGCACGTTGACCTGGAACTGACGGCCGGCACCGCTTGCCGCTTCGCGGCGCCCGCGATCCCGACGGGGTCGTGGACGCCGCGTTCGGGGCCGGGCCGGCGCGACCTCAGGCGAGCGCGGCCTCGATCTCGGCCTCGCTCAACCCGACCCTGCGGGCCGCGCCCAGGATGTCGGCCCAGGTGGCGGGCGTGAGCGGCAGGCCAGTGGCTTCGCGCTCGGCCATCAGCACGCGCTCTTTCTCGCCGGGCACCAGCACCTCCCCGCCCGGCTCGGTGGGGCGCGAGCTCTTGACGAACGCGATGTAGCTGCGCACCTCGCGCGCGAACGCGTCGTCGCTGTGGAACCGGGCCACGTCCAGGTAGATCGACAGCATGCCGTTGCAGAAGCGCCGCAGCGACGGTTCGCCCAGCGCCCCGGCGGTGCCGGAGCCGGTCAACGCGCCGGCCAGCATCTCCATCAGGAAGTTGAGCCCGGAGCCCTTGTGCAGTCCGAACCCGGTCAGCGCCCCGGGGCCCTTGCTGGGGTCGGGCGAGCGGCCCGGCTCGACCTCGCCGTACAGCGGCCGCGGGTCGCTGGTGAGCGTGCCGTCGGCGTCGACCAGCGAGCCCGCGGGCAGCGGCTTGCCGCCCTGCAT
>JBFJWO010000229.1:0-7941 GCA_041623575.1 Gammaproteobacteria bacterium | reverse complement strand
CTCGGTGCCGAACGAGATCATCAAGGCGGCGCGCATCGACGGCGCGGGGTTCTTCAAGATCTTCTTCAAGGTGCTGCTGCCGATCTCCGCACCCATCATCGTGGTGACGGTGATCTGGCAGTTCACCAACATCTGGAACGACTTCCTGTTCGGCTCGTCCTTTTCGTTCGGCGAGTCCGCGCCGGTGCAGGTGGCGCTCAACAACATGGTCCTGACCAGCACCAGCGTCAAGCAGTACAACGTCGATATGGCGGCTGCGTTCATCGCCGGCGTGCCGACCCTGATCGTCTACATCCTCGCCGGCAAGTATTTCATCCGTGGCCTGACGGCGGGGTCGGTGAAAGGCTGAGATGGCAACGCCTGGCGAAGACCGACCGGCACACCGTTGCGAAAAAGGCTGACATGGCAACGCTCGAAGTCCGTGACCTGACCAAGAATTTCGGCACTACCCGGGTGCTGCGCAGCATCAACATCGACGTCGACGACGGCGAGTTCGTGGTGTTGCTGGGCCCCTCCGGGTGCGGCAAGTCGACCCTGCTCAATATCGTCGCCGGACTGGAAACGGTGGACCAGGGCACGGTCATTATCGACGACGAGGTGGTCAACGACGTCGAGCCGAAGGATCGCAACATCGCCATGGTGTTCCAGTCCTATGCGCTGTACCCGGCGATGACGGTGCGCGAGAACATCAGTTTCGGGCTCAAGCAGCGCAAGGTGGCGAAGGAGAAGATCGAGGAGTCGCTGGCGCACTTCTCGCGCATGCTGCAGGTCGACCAGTTGCTGGAGCGCAAGCCCGCGCAGCTGTCCGGCGGCCAGCGTCAGCGTGTGGCGATGGGACGCGCGCTGGTGCGCGAACCGCACATCTTCCTGTTCGACGAACCGCTGTCCAACCTCGATGCCAAGCTGCGCGTCGAGATGCGCCAGGAGATCAAGAAACTGCACGCGAGCCTTGGCACCACCATGATCTACGTCACCCACGACCAGGTGGAGGCGATGAGTCTTGCGACGCGCATCGCGGTGATGAACGAAGGCATCATTCAGCAGATCGGCACGCCGCTCGAGATCTACGATACGCCGAACAGCATTTTCGTCGCCGACTTCGTCGGCTCGCCGTCGATCAACCTCATCAACGGGACGCTCGCCAACGGCGACGGGGGATGGTGCTTCGTCTCCGACCACGACGACCACCATCTCGAGATGACATTGGCCGGCTACCCGTTCGCCGCCGCCCCGCAAGCCGGGCGCGAGATCGTGTTCGGCATTCGCCCCGAGCACCTCTCGATCCGCCCGCTCGAAGGCCACCAGCAACTGTCGCTCGAGTCGACGCCCACGCTGATCGAGCTGACCGGCTACGAGCAGAACGTGACGTTCGATTTCTTCGGCAACGAGGTCGTCGGGCGCATGCCGCGCAACGCCGACCTGCGCCTCGGCGAAGCGGTGCCGCTGTTCCTCGATATCAGCGAGATCTCGCTGTTCGACGGCGCCAGCGGCGACCGGCTGTAGCGGCGTTTTCGCCTTTGTGAGCGCACCGTCGTGTGGCGATGGCCGCCGCCGCGAGGGTCGACCGCGCTCGCGCGCGCGCGAGTCCCGAGCCGGCGGCTCGCGGTTCAGGCCCGGGGTGTCAGGCGAGCTTCTCGCGCCAGGCGAGGCCCTCGCGCGTGTCGCCCCGCGGGCGGTATTCGCAGCCCACCCAGCCCGCGTAGCCGATCGCGTCGAGCACACCGAACAGGTGCGCGTAGTCGAGTTCCCCGGTATCGGGCTCGTGGCGTTCGGGCACGCCCGCGATCTGCACGTGGCCGATTCTCGGCAGTAACCGCTCGAGGTAGCGCGTGACGTCGCCGCGCGTGATCTGGTGGTGGTAGACGTCGAACTGCAGCGTGACGTTGGGCGCGCCGATCTCGTCCAGGATCTCGACCGCCTGGTCGGTGGACGACAGGAAGTAGCCCGGCATGTCGCGCGGGTTGATGGGCTCGATCAGCACTTCGAGGTCGGCGTCGGCGAACCGGCCCGCGGCGTAGCGTAGATTGCGCACATAGCACGCGCGTGCCTGCTCGGCGGGTAGCGATCCGGTGATCCCCGCCATCACGTGCAGGCGCGTGGCACCGGTGGCACGAGCGTAGGGCAGCGCGTTCGCGACCGCCGCGCGGAACTCCTCCTCGCGCCCCGGCAGGGCGGCGAAGCCGCGCTCGCCGGCCTGCCAGTCGCCCGGTGGCAGGTTGAACACGCTGACGGCGAGGCCGTTGTCGCGCACCCGGCGCCCGACCTCCTCCGGCGAGAAGTCGTAGGGGAACAGGAACTCGACCGCTTCGAAACCCTCACCGCGCGCGGCGGCGAAACGGTCGAGGAAATCGAGCTCGGTGAACAGCATGGACAGGTTGGCGGAGAACTTCGGCATTGAGTGTACCCAGGGATGGATTGAAGACCGAGGTGCTTTCGCTCACCCCGGTGGAAAGGCGCGGTCGAGTTCGGCGAGCTGCTCGGCGCCGAGCGTGGCGGGGTTCATGCCGTGCAGCAGCAACGCGAGTTTCGCCGTCGCTTCGAGTTCTTCGATCGCGTACATCGCGGTGTGCAGGCTCTTGCCGGCCACCACCGGTCCGTGGTGGGCGAGGAGTATCGACCAGTGCCGGGCGGCGGCATCGCCGACCGCGCGGGCCAGCCGTTCGTCGCCAGGCCGGTAGTAGGGCAGCATCGCGACGTTGCCGCATTGCATGTGCGCGTAGGCGGTGAGCTTGGGCAGTGCGTCGGCGCGATCGGTGACCGGCAGGCAGGAGAACGCTACCGAGTAGGTGCTGTGCAGGTGCACCACCGCGCCCGCGCCCGGTCGCGCGGCATACACGCTGCGATGCAGGAAGGCTTCCTTGGTCGGCCTGTCGCCGTCGACGAGACGGCCGTCGCCGTCGAGCTTCGACAGCCGTGCCGGATCGAGCGTGCCGAGCGAGGTGCCCGTCGGCGTGACCAGCCAGCCGTCGTCCACCGCTGCCGAGACGTTGCCCGTGGATCCGTGCGTGAATCCGCGCGCGTGCAGCGAGCGCCCCACCTCGACGATGTGCTCGCGCAGTCGGGCCTCGGCGCTCACGCGCGCTCCGTAAGGCGCAACGCCTTGGTGAAAAAATCCGCGGCACCGAAGTTGCCCGATTTGAGCGCCAGCCACGCAAGGTGCTCGCCGTGCCCGTCGAGCGCCTCCGTCCACGGCACGCCGGGGTCGATCTCGGGCCCGATGCGCAGCGCGGCGGCGCCCAGCGCCGAGACCACCGCGCCCGACGTCTCGCCGCCCGCGGCGATGACCCGGCCCGCGCCGGCAGGCCCGACCAGTTGCCCCGCGATACGCGCGAGCGCCTGCTCCACGATTCGCCCCGCCTCGCCCGCGCCCAGTTCGGCCTGCGCCGCGGTGACTTCCTCGCGCGTGCCGGAGGCGTAGACCATGACCGGCGTCTCGCGCATGCGCTGTCCGGCCCAGTCGAGCGTCTCCTCGACCAGTTCGGGCCGCGCCGCCAGGTCGCGCGGGTCGAGCCTTCGCGCCTCGCCGCCGGCGTCGCGAAAACGCGCGATCTGCGCGAGCGTCGCGCTCGAGCAACTGCCGGCGAGGATCAGCCCGGGGCGTTCGGCAGCCCCCGTGAGGCGCAGAGGTTCGTCGACCGGCGTGTACCGCTTGCGTTGCGCGTGCGCTCGGGCGAGCGGGGTTGCGAGCCCCGAACCGCCCGCCACCAGCGGGTAGTCGACCAGCGCCTCGCCCCAGTGCGCGAGGTCCCTGTCCGCGATCGCATCGCCGATGGCGTGACCGTGACCTTCGGCGACCAGCGCATCGAGCGCGACGCCGATCTCCCCGGCGCCCGTGTTCACCCGCTGCCAGGCGACCGCCCCGACCGTGCGCGGCGTCTGGCGTGCCAGCCAGCGCACCAGGTTGGCGTCGGTCATCGGGTTGAGCGGGTGGTTCTGCATCCCGCTCTCGTGCAGCAACTTGTCGAACACGAACAGGTGGCCCTGGAACACGGTGCGACCGTTCTCCGGCAGTGCCGGCAGGTGCGGCACCAGCGGGGCGGCGGTGGCTTCGAGCAGGGCATCGGCGACCGGGCCGATGTTGCCCTGCGGGGTGGAGTCGAACGTGGAGCAGTACTTGAAATAGGTCTGTGCAACCCCGAGCGAGGCCAGCGAACGCTGTGCAGCCAGCGATTGCTCGACCGCGTCCGCGGCGGGGATCGATCGTGACTTGAGCGCCACGACCGTCGCGTCCGCGTCGAGGCCGGCCAGCAGCGCCTGCGACGGCACGCCGATGGTCTGCACCACGCGCAGGCCTGCGCGAACCAGCATCGAGGCGATGTCGGTGGCGCCGGTGAAATCGTCCGCAATGACGCCGAGGACGCAGTGGCTCATGGTCTCTTTCCGCGGTGATCTTGTTGCCCGACGCGAAGCGGTGTCGCGCGCGCCAGCGCCGATGCTACAGCATTCGGGTCGCGCGCAGAAACGGCGTGGTGGATCGGTGCCGTGAGCGGTCGGGAGCGGGCGCGAAGCACCGGCAACGGCCAGGCAGGCGGCCGGAGCACGTGGCCGCGCTCACTGCGCGTCGTGAAAGATGATCCCCGCCGCGTAGCGCTCGCCGCTACGCACGCGGCTCACGCCGTGGCGCATGGTGACGCGGTAGACACCGCGCGTTCCGCGCACCGGGCGCTGATTCACCGCGAACACCACCGCGCTGCCCTGGTACAGCGGTACCACTTCGACGCGCGACTGCCTGCGCGGTCGCTGCTCGGTGAGGACGAACTCGCCGCCCGTGAAGTCCTCGCCCGGCGCGGACAGCAGCACGGTCGCCTGCAGCCCGAAGGCCTGCTCGCCGTAGAGGTCCTGGTGCAGGCGGTTGTAGTCGCCGGCGGCATACTTCAGCAGCAACGGCGTCGGCCGCGTCTGCCCGACCGCGTGGCACTGCGCGAGGTAGTCGGCGAGCGTGTCGGGATAACGCGCCGCGTGGCCGAGCGCCTGCTGCCAGCGATTGGCCAGCGCGGCAAGCGGCGGGAACAGCGCCTCGCGCAGCTCGGCGACGAGCGCCGGCAGCGGGTAGTCGAAGTACTTGTACTCGCCGCTGCCGAAGCCATGGCGCGCCATCGCGACGCGGCTGCGGAAGAGGTCGTCGCGGGCGTAGAGTGCCGCGAGCATGCGGCACTGCGCCGGCGTGAGCAGTTCGTCGATCAGCGCGCAGCCGGACGCGTCGAGCTGGCGTGCGATCTCGCCGAACCCCAGGGCCCCGACCCGCGCGGCGATCTCGCCCGGGGCGCTCGCGTCGGGCGTGCGCAGCGCGCCTGCGCTCACGCCTCGGCCTCGCGCTCGAGCAACGCCTGCTTGCGCGCGACACCCCAGCGGTAGCCGGAGAGACTGCCGTCGTTGCGCACCACGCGGTGGCACGGTATGGCCACCGCCAGATTGTTCGCAGCGCAGGCCTGGGCCACCGCGCGCGCGGAACGCGGCGCGCCGATACGCTCGGCAATCTGCGAGTAGCTCGCGGTGTGCCCGACCGGGATCTCGCGCAAGGCCTGCCAGACGCGCTGCTGAAACGCCGTGCCGCGCACGTCGAGCGGCAGGTCGAGCCCGGCCCCGGGCGTCTCGACCGCCCCGACCACTTGCGCCACCAGGCGCTCGAAGTCGGCATCTGCGCCGAGCAGGGTGGCGTGCGCAAACCGGTCCTGCAGGTCGCGGGTCAGCGCGTCGGCGTCCTCGCCGAGCGAGATCGCGCACACGCCGCGCTCGCTGGCCGCGACCAGGATCGCGCCGAGCGAGCACTGGCCGACCGCGAAGCGGATCTCGGTGCCCGCACCGCCCGCCCGGTAACGGCTCGGGGTCATGCCGAGCAGGTCGTTCGATTCGGCGTAGAAACGGCCGTTGGAGTTGTACCCGGCGTCGTAGATCGCCTCGGTCACGCTGGCGCCGTGCGCCAGGCGGCTGCGCACGCGCTTGGCGCGCTGGGCCGCGGCGTAGGCCCGCGGGGTGACGCCCGTGGCGGCCTTGAAGACGCGGTGGAGATAGTAGGGGCTCAGGTTCGCGCGGTGGGCCAGTTCGTCGAGGCTCGGCGGCTGCTCGGCCCGCTCGATGTAGCGGCAGAGGTCTGCGACCAGCTCGGCGTGGCGTGCCGCCGGCGCCGGCTGGTCGGGCCTGCAGCGCTTGCAGGGCCGGAACCCGGCGCGCTCGGCGTCCGCCACGGTGAGGTGAAAACTCACGTTGTCACGCCGCGGCGTGCGCGACGGGCACGACGGGCGGCAATAGACGCCAGTGGTGCGTACGGCGTAAAGGAAGCGGCCGTCCGCGGCCGGGTCGCGGGCTTTCACCGCTGCCCAGCGCGGGTCTTCGACGTTCGGTGGCGAAGCGCTGGCGGTATTCGGCGTCATCTTTGCGGCCTCGACGGGTTGGGCGACATGGGGCGATTCTAGCCCCTGGCGGTGGGTCCGCACTCCGCCGCTTGCGCCCGTATCCGCGCCGGGCGCCGTCGTGCGCACGCGACGCCGCCACGCTGTCTGGCCGGCTACGCCGGCGCGCTGCGGGCCGCCCGACCCCGGACCGGTTCGCCTGCCGGCTGTGCGCCGCCGCGGCGTGCGGGCGGCTTGCCGCGTCGTACACGCCGGCGCGGCCTGCTCCGCCAGCGCACCAGCAGGCCGACCGTGCTGATCAGCACCCAGGCGCCCTGGATCAGCGCGGCGGCGAGGTTGAAATCCTGCGACAGGCTGACCAGCAGCAGCGAGGCGGCGGTCAGGTTGACGCTCGAGTAGAGCGTGAAGTTGCGATGGTTGTGCCCGCTCGCGTTGAGCAGGCGCAACTGCAGAAACGTGTAGTTGCCGATGTAGAGCACGACGCCGACGATGCCGATCGCGTCGTGCCACTGGATACCCGGGATCTCGCCCACCTGCCCGCTCCTTGTGGTTGTTGGGACTTCCTGTAGGCGGGAGACTACCGGGTGGCGGCGGTGGCGGTCGGTGCGCTGATGCGCGTGCCGGGTGTGCGGTATTTCACACCGCGGTGGATGGCCTGCGCTGGGTCGGTTTGCGCAGGCGTGGCGGCTCAGCCGGGGCGGGTCGCGTCGTCCCGGACTCGGGTCGGGGGTCGGGCGCGGCGTGAGTGGCCGGGGCGAGCGACCGCCCCGGCCGGCAGCGCTAGCGCAGCAGGCCGGCGCCGCGCTTGAGCAGACCGCCGAGACCGCCGCCCAACAGCGACGACACACCGCCCCCTTCGCCCTGCAGCGCGACCAGCACCTGCGGGAGCAGGCTGCGCAGGCCGGTCTCGACCAGCGAGGCGTCCAGCCCCACCCTGGCGGCGATTCCCGACACGTCGATCTTGTCCAGCAGGCCGGCGACGGGATCGTCGCTGGCGCCGAGCAGTGCGGTGACGTCGGTCTCGCCGAGCGCCTTGCCGATGCCCTCGCCGGCTACGGGGAGGAATTTCTCGGCCTGCTCGGCACTGAAGCCGGCGCCGGTCAGGGCCGACAGCATCTCGCCGCCGCGGGCGCCCATCAACTGGTTGAGGATGTCCATGTGTTTCTCCGTCTGGTGAGGGGGGCCGGGCCCGGGAGTGGTCGCCGGCACTATTGCCAACCCTAGCCAAACGGCGGGCGCCGCGTTGTCAATAATTGTTTCGCCGCCTCGCCACGCGGCGCGCGCACGCAGCGCCGGTAATCACGCCGAGGCCGTTTCCGTCCAAGCGGCGCCACATGGAGTCGTCGGCGTGATCGAACGCGGCGACGGATGCTCGAACGCCGCGATGAGCGGGATCAACGCCGTCGGGCGCCGTGCGATTACCCACGGGCGGCGCTAGACTCGGTCACGAGCGCACGTCGTGAGGCGGCAATGAGCGAACATCGACGCGTCGGCGAAGGAGTCGACATGCCACCCGGTCACCGTCCCGCCACCCGGGGCGACGCCGCCGCGCTGGCGCAACTGGTCAACCTCGCCGGCGAGGGCCTCCCCT
>JBFJWO010000228.1:0-7967 GCA_041623575.1 Gammaproteobacteria bacterium | reverse complement strand
GGCGCGGATTGGGCCGGGCGCTCAGCCGCTGCCCGGTCGGCCCGGGGCGCCGGCCCCGCCGCCGCCGGGCGGGGACGTTCCCCTCGCCCGGGCGCGCACCGTGACGGAATCGGTGCTGGCGGCGGGCCTCGCGCGCGTGCGTATCGCCGAGGTTCCGACCCCGTTCGAGCGGGCGCCGGGGCTGTCGCGCCTGCTCGGCAGGGAGGTCTACCTGAAGCGCGACGACCTGAGCGGCCTGGCCTTCGGCGGCAACAAGGCACGGCAACTGGAGTTCATCGTCGGCGCCGCCCTCGCCGAGGGTGCCGACACCCTCGTGACCAGCGCCGGCGTGCAGTCCAACCTGTGTCGCACGCTGGCAGGGGCCTGCGCGCGCCTGGGCCTGCGCTGTGTGCTGTTGCTGAGGGGCACGGGCCGCGAACCGCTGCAGGCGAACCTGTTGCTCGACACGCTGTTCGGCGCCGAGATCGAGTATATCGACACCGCCGATCCCTACGACCCGGCGGTTGCCGGGCGCATCGCCGGCATCGAGGAGCGGGTTCGCGCGCGCGGCGGCAACCCCTACGTGATTCACCTGCCCGGGCGCAGCGGCGCGCTGGGCGCCGCGGCCGCGGTGCCGGGCGGCGAGGAACTCGTGCGCCAGTGCGCTGCCCTGGGGGTCGAACCCGAGCGCGTCTACGTGGCCGCTGGCTCGGGGCTGACGCTGGCCGGGCTGACCCTGGCGTTTCGCCACCTGGGGTTCGGCGCCCGCGCCGTCGGGGTCTCGGTGCAGCAGCGCGCGGCGTTCATCAAGCCGCTGGTGACGCGGCGCGCCAACGAGGCCGCCGACCTGCTCGGGCTCGACACGCGGGTCGGCGAGGATACTTTCGACCTCGACGACGGCTTCATCGGCCCCGGCTACGGCCGCCCCAGCGCGGCGTCGCTGGCCGCGGTAGCGAAAGTGGCGCGCTGCGACGGCGTGCTGCTCGACCCGGTCTACTCGGGCAAGTGCATGGCCGCGTTGCTGGCGCACGCCGCCGAAGGGTCCGCGGGCGCCGGGGCGCTGGCTTTCGTGCACACCGGCGGTGCGCCCGCGGTGTTCGATCATGCGCCGGCGCTGGCCGCTGCGAGGACCTGAGATTGCTCCCGATACGACCCGTGCACTACGTGCTGATCTCGCCGGTGCACCTGCTGCTCGTGGCCCTGATCGCGGTGCCCTGCGTGCTGGTCCTGTGGCAGAGTTTCAGCGCCGTGACGTTCGGTCAGCCGACCCGGTTCGTGGGCCTGGACAACTATGTCTTCGTCCTCGGCGACCCGAGTTTCTGGCGCGCGTTCGTCAACACCTTCCTGCTGGTCAACACGGTGGTGTACCTGGAGATCGTGGTGGCGCTGGCGATCGCCATGCTGTTCGCCGGCGGCGCGCCGCTGCGCGGACTCCTGATCGCGGTCGTGCTCGCGCCCTACGCGGTGAGCGAGGTCGTGGCGGTGATCGTGTGGAAGTTCATGCTCGAACCCGAAGTGGGCATCGCGAGCCAGGTGCTCGGCTCGCTCGGCCTGCCCGAGCTCGAATGGACCACCAACCGCTGGGCCGGGTTGTCGATGATCGGGCTCATCAACATCTGGCTGCACCTGCCATTCACGTTCATCATCCTCTACTCCGCGCTGCTGTCGATACCGGGCGAGCTCTACGAAGCCGGGCGGATGGACGGGGCAGGCGCCTTCGACCTGTTTCGTCACATCACCCTGCCGCTGCTGATGCCGGCCATCCTGATCGCCATGCTGTTCCGGTTCGTGTTCGCCTTTCGTATCTTCTCGGAGGTGTGGCTGCTGACCGAGGGCGGCCCGTTCGGCAGCACCGAGGTGCTGGCGACCTATCTCTACCGCACCTCGTTTCGCTACTACGAGTTCGGCAAGGCCTCCGCGATCGGCTGGTTGATGCTGATCTTCTCGTTGATCATCGCGGTCGGCTACCTGCGCCGCATGTACAAGACCATGCTGACCCGCAATGCCTGAGCGCGCGCTGTGGCAGCGGCTGGCACGCGGACTCGCGTTCGTGGCCGTGCTGCTGTGGTCCGGGGCGCCCATCGCGCTGGTGCTGCTCGCCTCGCTGAAGCCGTCGCGGGAGATCTTCGAGTTTCCGCCGCGCCTGATCTTCAGCCCGACCTGGGAGAACTACGTCGGGCTGTGGGAGCGCTGGCCGGCGTTCTTCGAGGGCCTGGTCAACAGCCTGATCATCTCCGCCGGGGCCACGGCGCTCACCGTCGTCGCCGCGACCTCGGCAGCCTACGTCTACTCGCGCTATCGCAACCCGTTGCTGGCGTCTTCGGCGTTTTTCATGATCGTCGTGCGCATGCTGCCGCCGATCATCATCACGCTGCCGCTGTTCCCGCTGGTCAACGCGCTCGGCCTGAACGACACGCACTTCGTTCTGATCGTCCTGTATGCGACGTTCTTCGTCTCGCTCAACACCTGGATAATGAAAGCGTTCGTCGACCAGGTGCCGCGCGAGATCGACGAATCGGGGACGATGGACGGCGCGGGGCTGTTCCACGTGCTCACCCGCCTGGTGGTGCCGTTGGCGATGCACGGGGTGATCGCGACGACCATTTTCGTCTTCATCTTCTCCTGGAACGAATACCTGTTCGCGCTGATCTTCACGACCGTCAACACCAAGACGGCACCGTTGGTGATCAGCGAGATGCTGGGGGCGCTGGACGGTGTCGAATGGGGTGTGCTGTTCGCCGGGACCATGGTGCAACTGGTGCCGGTGCTGGTGTTCGTGATGGCGCTGCAGCGCTATGTCGTGTCCGGGCTTACGCTCGGCGCGATCAAGGGCTGAGCGATGGGCGGGTTCGATCGACGGCGCGCCGGGAACCCGGTACCGGGCGCCGCGCGGGGGGAGGCGAAAGCGATGAACGATCTACAGCAGGCGATGTTGAGGGCCGACCCGCGCTTGAGCCGGTTCACGCCGCTCGGGCGGATCCTCTACCACGACGATTTCGCGGGCGGCATGCGCGGCTGGACCCAGCTGGTCGGCAACTACGCCGGCAGCCTCGACACCATGCACGAGGGCTACCGGCAGATCACCGCCCCGATGCTGAGCAACCTGACCGGCTGGGACTGCGGCACCCACGGCGCCCTCGGCGGCACCTACGCGCTGAAGATCGCCACCTTGCCCAGGCGCGGTGCGCAGAGCGTCGCCATCAAGCGGATCACCTGGCAGCGGCCGTGCCCGTTGCGCCTGGAGTTCTATTTCACCTACAAGCCCGAAGCGCGCGACCTGCAGTTGTCCGTGCGCGATCTGCGTTCGTTCGGGCTGCTGTTCGACCTGCAGAACGACGAGCGAAGGGTGATGCCGCACCTGCGTTACCTCTCGACCCGCGAAGGTGAAGCGGTGCAGCGCTGGCAGTACAAGGCGCGGACCGTGCCCTTTCGGCGTATCGACGATCAGACCGTCACCCACTACCATCTCGAAGACCGCGACTGGACGGCGTTGCCGGGTGCGGCCCAGGAGTTGTGCTACAACGAGATCCCGAGCAAGGTCAACTGGCACTACGCGCGCGTCGACTTCGACCTCGCGACCATGCGCTACACCCACTTTCAGTGCAACGACGTGAGCTACCCGATGGACGACATCGCGAGCCTGGAGATCCCCGCGATGCCCAACCTGCGAGGCATGCTCAACGTAGCCTTTTTCGTCGAGACCGACACCGACAAGCGAGCGTTCCTGTTTCTGGACGCCGTGCTGTTGTCGGGGGAGTGGGACTGATGAGCGCGCTGCGCGAGAGTTTCACCGCCGTGCTGGCGCTGGGCGAAACGTGGGAAGGCCGCGCCGAGACCGAGCCCTACGAGTGCGCGTGGGCGAGCGAGGGGATTTTCTTCCTGCGCGCGCTCGAGGTCGAGGGCGATCCCGGCGGCGCGAGTGCCGCCGTCGAGATCTCACCGGACGGCGTGCACTGGGTGGCCGAAGGAACGACCGTGGCGCTGCCGCATACCGTTGACTGCACGACGTTTGCGAAGATCGCCCACTTCGGCGGCTTCGTGCGGCTTGTCGCGGAGTTGCCGCCCGGCGTGGCGTGCCAGCTGGTTGTCTCGCTCGCGCTCAAGGGATGAACGCGAGCGTGCGCTCGCCGGACCTGGTCGCGCCACCCGTGCCCACGGGCGAGCCCGACCCGCGGCTCGCCGCCTGGCGGGAAGGCAACACCGGCGTCGAGCACGTGTTCCGCCTGCGCTCGTCGCGGCCGGGGCCGCACCTGATGCTGAACTGCCTGACCCACGGTGACGAGCCGGCGGGCGTCGGCCCGCTGGTGGCGCTCCTCGAGCGTGGCTTTCGCCCGGCACGCGGCACGCTCACGATCAGCTTCGCGAACGTGGCCGCGCACACGAACGGGCCGCGGCGCTACCTCGATCGCGACCTGAACCGGGTATGGTCCGACGCCTTGCTGGACACGCCGGACAGTGCCCGCGAGGTCGTGCGTGCCCGTGCGCTGCGCCCGTTGCTCGGCGGCGTGGACTACCTCGTCGACCTGCACTCGACGGCGTTCACGTCCACCCCCTTTTTCGTGCTGCCGCGCCTGGCGCGTGCGGCGCGCTTCGCCCGTTCGCTTGCGCGCTTCGGCGGTGTTCCCGGCCGCCAGCTGCTGCTGGGCGAAACGGCGCTGGAGGGGCCGCACCTCATTCAGTACGGCGCCTTCGCCGAGCCGCGCGCCCCGGCGGCGGCGGTGATCGTCGAATGCGGCACCCATTTCAGCGCTGCTGCCGAGGCGTGCGCCGCCCGCGTGTGCGCGGCCGCGCTCGCCACGCTGGGGATGGCGAACCCTGCGGGTGACGACCCGCGGCGCGAGCCGCCGCCGGGCGAACGCTACGAGGTGGTGGGGCCGTGCGTGGCGCGCTCACACGACTTCGTGCTGGACGTGCCCTACGAAGGTTTCGTGGCGGCGCGCCGCGGACAGCTGGTCGCTTTCGACGGCGAGCGGCCGGTGCACGCGCCGGACGACCTCGTGGTGCTGCCGCCGCGGGCGCTGCGTGGCGCGGGCATCGCCTTCAACTGGGGCCGGCGAATCGACTGATCGCGGCAGGGAACGGGGAGTGGCGTGGCGCAGCTGGAACTGGAGAACGTGGTCAAGGCGTACGGTGACACCCGGGTCATCCACGGCCTGGACCTCAGCATCGAAGCCGGGCGCCTCACCGTGCTGCTCGGACCGTCGGGTTGCGGCAAGTCGACCTTGCTGCGCATGATCGCCGGGCTCGAGTCGATCGGCGGCGGCAGCATTTCCATCGACGGCGAGCGCGTCAACGAGCTGCCGCCCAAGCAACGCGGCTGCGCCATGGTGTTTCAGAACTACGCGCTCTACCCGCACAAGAGCGTGTACGACAACATGGCCTTCCCGCTGTTGATGGCGCGGCGCCCGCGCGAGGAGATCGATACCGATGTGCGACGCATCGCCCGGGTGTTGCAGCTCGAGGACTACCTGCAGCGCCTGCCGCGGGAACTGTCCGGCGGCCAGCGCCAGCGCGTCGCCATGGGGCGGGCGATGATCCGCGAACCACGCGTATTCCTGTTCGACGAGCCGCTGTCCAACCTCGACGCCGAGCTGCGCGTGCAGATGCGCATGGAGATCGCGCAGTTGCAGCGCAGCCTCGGCGCCACGATGGTGTTCGTGACCCACGACCAGGTCGAGGCGATGACGCTGGCCGACAAGATCGTGATCATGCGCGCCGGGGTGGTCGAGCAGCAGGGCACCCCGCGCGAAGTGTATCGCCGGCCCGTCAACCGTTTCGTGGCCGGTTTCATCGGCGCGCCGGCGATGAGTTTCCTGGACATCGTGGGGTTCGAAGCGGGCACGTCCGGCTGCCGCGTCATGCTCGGTGACGAACGCAGCCTGGAACTGCCGTACGGCCTGGTACGCGAACCCGTAATGCTCGGTGTGCGCCCCGAGCACCTGCGCCTGATGCCGCCCGGCAGCCCGGGCCTCGCGATCGACGCCGGCCGCTATCGCGTGGTGGGCGCCGAGCACCTGGGCGATCGCAGCTACACCTACCTGTCGTTGCCGTTCGGGGACCTGACGGTGTTGCGCCCGGACGATGACGACGAAGACGACCTCGCCGGCGACCTGGTCATCGAGCCCAACCTCGAGCGGATGCATTTCTTCGACGCCGCCGGACGTGCCATCGAGCGTACCGGGAGCTGATCGGCGAGCGCCCTGCAGGCGTCGGCTTGCCGCTGGTCTTGCTGATTCGCCGATAGCCATCCGCGAACGCGCCGTTGACCAGCCAGGCCGGGAGTCGAGTCGTCACCGCCCAACGCCCACCCCAGGTTTCGGTGCTGATGCCGGTGCGCGACGGCGGCGAGTGGCTACGCCCGGCCGTGCAGAGCATCCTCGACCAGAGTCTCACCGCGCTGGAACTCATCGTGGTGGACGATCACTCGCGCGACGGGGCGTTGCATGGGCTCGGTAGCGCCGATCCCCGGTTGACGGTGCTGGTCAACGCCGGTCGCGGTATCGTCGCGGCCCTCAACACGGCTGTTGCGGCCGCGCGCGCACCGCTGCTGGCGCGCATGGACGCCGACGACATCGCCTTGTCGGGACGGCTGGCTTTGCAACGCGAGTTCCTGCACCGCCACGCGGACGTCGGCATCGTCGCCGGCGAGGTCGAGATCTTCACCGGGGAAGGCTGGCCCGCCGAAGGTTACCGGCAATACCAGCAGTGGGTGAATGCGCTGCGCACGCCGGCGGCGATCGCGCGCGAGATCTTCATCGAGAGTCCCCTGCCGCATCCCACGGTGATGATGCATCGCGAGGTGTTCGAGGCGCTCGGCGGCTACCGCGAGGTGCCGTGGAGCGAGGACTACGACCTGTGGCTGCGCGCGTTCGAACGCGGCGTGCGCATGGCCAAGCCCGCCGGCGTGGTGCTGCGCTGGCGCGATTCGGCGGGACGGCTGTCGCGCGTCGACGAGCGTTGCAGTGCCGCGGCCTTCGTGCGCGCCAAGGCGCATTTCCTGGCCCGCACGCTGCTCGCGTCGCGTGCGGCGGTAATCTGGGGGGCGGGGAACGTCGGCGCGCAGGTCAACGACGCGCTGCGTGACGAGGGGCTGCACGTCGAGGCTTTCGTCGACGTCGACCCGCGCAAGATCGGCGGGCGCAAGCGCGGGCTTCCCGTGTGGGCGCCCGACGCGTTGCCGCGTTTGCGCGGCGACGCGCTGGTGCTGGGCGCGGTCGGCAGCCGCGGCGCACGACCCCTGATCCGGGCGCGCCTCGAAGGGTTCGGCTGGCGCGAGGGCGAGGCGTTCGTGTTCCTCGCCTGAGTCGCGCGCGCCGTCTCGATTCGGGCTCGCCCGCCCACGGCCCCCGAGTCGCCGACAACGACGATGGCTTCGCGAAAGTGCGCAGCGGCGGATGCCGGCACTGTGCTTCGCTGAGAAAACAGCTGCAAACGAGACCGCGTCACCGGCGGGCGGGGTAATTGGTCACGCTTTCGCAGTGCCGCAGTTCGTGGAGCAATCGCAGCACGGGTTACAGAATCCCTCCCGCCACCAGCCTTCACGCCGCGACCTTCGCGATGTGGGCGGGCAACAACCGAGAGGGGACCGATCGATGAAGAACTTCAACTGCATTTCTTTCCGCGGCCTGGGCAAGTCGCTGGCCGCGACCGTGCTCGCGAGCGCCACCGTGCTCGGCGCGATGCTGCCGCACAACGCCCTGGCGCTGGACATCACGAGGTTGTCCGGCGGCATCTGCCAGCCCTACTTCGGCAGCCAGGCCAGCGACTTCGACGCCTACCCCACCGGCATACGCAACCGCTCGTCGTCGCCGCGCTGGGTGACCTGCCCGCTGGCGATACCGGATGGCAACTCCTCGACCACCTACGTGTACGCGAACCTCTACAACGTCTCGCACGCGGTCAACGCGCTGTGCGCCGCCTATGCCTACGACGGCGCCGGTAACTACATCACGGGCAGCACCGACTCTTCGATTCCGATCGGCAACGGG
>JBFJWO010000227.1:0-7972 GCA_041623575.1 Gammaproteobacteria bacterium | reverse complement strand
GCGACCCGGTCATGTGGCGGGACATCTGCATCACCAACCGCGAGGCGGTGCTGGAGGCGCTGCGCCGCTTCGGCGCCGACCTCGAGCGCCTGACCGCGATGATCGACGCCGGCGACACCGACGCCATCCTGGCGGTGTTCGCCAATGCCAAGCGCGCGCGCGACGCCCACTTGGCGGACCTCGCGTGAGTCACTGGCTCGCCGGCCCGGGCGCGGCGCTGCGCGGGGAACTGCGCGTGCCGGGCGACAAGTCCGTTTCGCATCGCTCGGTAATGTTCGCCGCGCTGGCCGAAGGCTGCACCGAGGTGCGCGGCTTCCTGGAGGGTGAGGACAGCCTGCACACCCTGGCCGCCTTCGACCGGCTGGGGTCCCGCAGCCGTCGCGATCCGGACGGCACGCTGCACATCGAAGGTGTCGGTCTGCACGGCCTGAGCGCCGCGCCCGAGGCGCTCTACCTCGGCAACTCCGGCACCGCCATGCGACTGTTGACCGGGGTGCTGGCGGGGCAGGCCTTCGCCAGCGTTCTGACCGGCGATGCCTCGCTCAGCGCCCGCCCGATGCGCCGCGTGGCGGACCCGCTCAACGCCATGGGCGCACGCGTGAGCCTCACCGCGCAGGGGACGCCGCCGGTGCGTGTCCAGCCGGTCCCGGGGTTGCGGGGGATCGACTACCGGCTCCCGGTGGCGAGCGCCCAGGTCAAGTCGGCGGTGCTGCTGGCCGGGCTGTACGCCCGCGGGCAGACCCGCGTGCACGAGCCCGCGGTGACCCGCGATCACACCGAGCGCATGCTGCAGACCTTCGGCTACCCGCTGCGCCAGCAAGACGGGTGCGTGGCGCTCGAAGGCGGCGGGCGGCTGACCGCGACGCGTGTCGCGGTGCCGGGCGATATCTCCTCGGCGGCCTTCTTCCTGGTGGCCGCGAGCCTGGTCCCCGGCTCGGACCTGCTGCTGCGCGACGTCGGCGTCAACCCGACCCGCGACGGCGTACTGGAGATCCTGCGCCTGATGGGGGCGGACATCGAAGTGCTGGACCGGCGCGACTGGGGTGCCGAACCCGTCGCCGACCTGCGGGTGCGCGCCGCGCCGTTGCACGGCGTCGACATCCCGGCGACACTGGTCTCGCGCGCCATCGACGAGTTCCCCGTGCTGTTCGTGGCCGCCGCCGCCGCCGCCGGCGAAACGCGACTGACCGGCGCCGCCGAGCTGCGCGTCAAGGAGAGCGACCGGATCGGGGTCATGGCCGAAGCGCTGGCGGCGCTCGGCGTCGAGGCGCGGGCGCAGGCGGACGGCATGACCATTCGCGGCGGGCGCCTCGGTGGCGCTCGCGTGCACAGCCACGGCGATCACCGCGTCGCCATGGCCTTGGCGGTAGCCGCCCAGGTGGCGGGCGGCGAGGTCCGCATCGAGGACACCGACAACGTCGCCACCTCCTACCCGGGGTTTGCGGCGCAGGCGTTGGCGGCCGGCCTCGACGTTCGCGAGGGCGGGTGAGCACGGCCCCGGTCATCGCCGTGGACGGCCCGGGCGGCTCGGGCAAGGGCACGCTGGCGGCACGCCTCGCGCAGCGCCTCGGGTTCCACCTGCTCGACAGCGGCGCCCTGTACCGCCTGACGGCGCTGGCGGCCCAGCGCGGCGGGATCGGTGTGGCTCAGACGCCGGCGATCGCGGCGCTGGCCGGGGCGCTCGACATCCGCTTCGCGGGTGACCAGGACGGCGTGCACGTGTGGCTGGAGGGGGAGGACGTGACCGACGCCATTCGCACCGAGGAGTGCGGCATGGCGGCCTCTCGCGTCGCCCGCCTCGCCGAGGTCCGCGAGGCGCTGCTGGCGCGCCAGCGCGAGTTTCGTCGCCCGCCCGGGCTGGTGGCGGACGGGCGCGACATGGGAACCGTCGTGTTCCCGGATGCGGCGCTCAAGATCTTCCTGACCGCGAGCGCGGAAGAGCGCGCGGACAGGCGATATAAGCAGTTGAAAGATAAAGGGTTCGATGTTAATCTTCGCGCCCTTCTACAGGAGATCAAAACGCGCGACGAACTGGACCGCAGCCGTCCGGTCGCGCCTTTGGTCCCGGCCGCCGACGCGGTCGTCCTGGATTCGACCTCGCTCAGCATCGATGCCGTGGAGGCCCGGGTGCTGGCGCTGGTCCAGGAACGGTTGCACGTCGGCGGATAGCCCGTCGGGCGGGATTGCCCGGCGTCTGATGAACTGAACGCGTGCCGGCCGGATGCCAGCAGCGCGATAATCCACTGTCGCAGGTCACACACTAGATGTCCGAAAGTTTCGCCGAGCTGTTCGAGAACAGCGTCGCCAACACCAACATGAAACCCGGTGCCATCCTCATCGGCACCGTAATGGAAATCAACGACGACTACGTGGTCGTCAACGCCGGGCTGAAGTCCGAGGGGGTGATCCCGGCCTCGCAGTTCCTCAGCGAGAGCGGCGCCATGGAAGTTGGCGTGGGCGACACCGTCGAAGTCGCCCTCGATGCCGTGGAGGACGGGTTCGGCGAAACCCGCCTGTCGCGCGAGAAAGCCAAGCGCGCGCGGGCCTGGGCCGTGCTCGAACAGGCGCAGAGCGCCGACGAGGTCGTCACCGGGGTCATCACCGGCAAGGTCAAGGGCGGGTTCACCGTCGACATCAACGACATTCGCGCCTTCCTGCCGGGTTCGCTGGTCGACGTGCGCCCGGTGCGCGACACCAGCTACCTCGAGGGCAAAGAGCTCGAGTTCAAGGTCATCAAGCTCGACCAGCGACGCAACAACGTCGTCGTTTCGCGCCGCGCGGTGGTGGAGTCGGAGTACAGCGCCGAGCGCGAGGCCCTGCTGGAGAGCCTGCAGGAAGGCCAGGAGATCACCGGTATCGTCAAGAACCTCACCGACTACGGTGCGTTCCTCGACCTCGGTGGTATCGATGGCCTGCTGCACATCACCGACATGGCGTGGAAGCGCGTCAAGCACCCCTCCGAGGTGGTCGAAGTCGGGCAGGAGGTCAAGGTCAAGGTGCTCAAGTTCGACCGCGAGCGCAACCGCGTCTCGCTCGGCCTGAAGCAGCTCGGCGAGGACCCGTGGGTCGATATCTCGCGCCGCTACCCGGAGCACACGCGGCTGTTCGGCAGAGTCACCAACATCGCCGACTACGGCTGTTTCGTGGAGATCGAGGAGGGCGTGGAAGGCCTGGTGCACGTCTCGGAGATGGACTGGACCAACCGCAACGTCAACCCGAGCAAGGTCGTGCAGATGGGCGACGAAGTCGAGGTCATGATCCTCGACATCGACGAGGAACGCCGGCGCATCTCGCTCGGCATCAAGCAGTGCCAGCCGAACCCGTGGGAAGAGTTCTCCGTCAACCAGAAGAAGAACGACCACGTGCGCGGCACCATCAAGTCGATCACCGACTTCGGGATCTTCATCGGGCTCGACGGCGGTATCGACGGCCTGATCCACCTCTCCGACCTGTCCTGGAACGAGACCGGCGAGCAGGCGGTTAAGGGCTACAAACGCGGCCAGGAACTCGAAGCCGTGGTGTTGTCCGTGGATCCGGAGCGCGAACGTATCTCGCTCGGCGTGAAACAGCTCGACAAGGACCCGTTCGCCAACTTCGTCGCCGACACCTCCAAGGGCGGCGTGGTGCGCGGCACGGTCGTCTCGGTGGATGCCAAGGGCGCGGTGATCGATCTCGGCGACGGGGTCGAGGGCCTGCTGCGCGCCACCGAGCTGTCGCGCGATCGCGTGGAGGACGCGCGCACGGTGCTCAAGGAAGGCGAGGACATCGAAGCCAAGTTCATCGGCATGGACCGCAAGAACCGCATCATCCACTTGTCCATCAAGGCCAAGGAGAGCGACGAGGAAGCGCAGGCGCTCACCGATTACAAGCGCAGCACGCCGGCCACCACGACCACGCTGGGTGACCTGATGAAAGAGCAGATGGAGGCCAAGGACTAGCCACCCCCGCCGCCCGGCCCGCGATGTTGCGCGGGCCGGCCACGGAAAACGGTCGACAACGGCCAGGGCAACGATGACAAAATCCGAACTGATCGATTCGCTGGCCAAGAAACAAAGCCACCTGGCCTGCAAGGACGTGGAGCTTGCGGTAAAGGGCCTGCTCGAGCGTATGAGCCAGTGCCTGTCCAACGGCGACCGGATCGAGATTCGCGGCTTCGGCAGTTTCAGCCTGCACTTTCGCCCGCCGCGCACGGGGCGCAACCCCAAGACCGGGACCTCCGTGGTGCTGCGCGGCAAGTACGTGCCGCACTTCAAGCCGGGCAAGGAACTGCGCGAACGGGTCAACCAGCCGAACGGCGAGGACCGCACGCCCTAGGCGCGAGCGCACGGTGTTTCCCCGTCGCGCGCCCGGGCGCCGCGGCGGGGTAAACGGGCCGGGGTAACCGGTGGGTCGAACGTTCGCACGGGGTGGATCCGCGGCGCAGCAAGTGGTGTAAACATGCTCAAGTGGATTGCCGCCGTGGCGTGGCTGCTCGCCCTGGCCGTGCTTGCCGGGTTCGCCTACCTCAACGCCGAGCCGGTGAGCGTCGAGTTCCATTTCACTTCCGTGAGCCTGCCGCTGGCGCTGCTGCTCGGCGCCGTGTTCGCGCTCGGCATCGTGCTGAGCGCCCTGATCTTCCTGCCCCGCGCGCTGTCACGCGCGCGGCGCATCCGGCGTCTCGACCGCCAGCTGCGCGCGGCCACCGGCGAACTGGAGCGCCAGCGTGGACATCCGCTCCGGGAACGTCGTTGATGCTCGAACTGCTGTGGCTGCTGTTGCCGGTGGCGGCCGCCAGCGGCTGGTGGTTCGGGCGCCGCGCGAGCAGCGTGCGTGGCTACCCGAGGGCCGGCTATTCACCCGAGTACTTCAAGGGGCTCAACTACCTGCTGAACGAGCAGCAGGACAAGGCGCTCGAGGTGTTCCTGCGCATGGCCGAAGTCGACGGCGACGTGGTGGAGACGCACCTCGCGCTCGGCAACCTGTTTCGCCGGCGCGGCGAGGTCGATCGTGCGATCCGCATCCACCAGAACCTCATCGCCCGCCCCAACCTCGGCCGCCACGAGCGGGCCCAGGCCACTTTCGAGCTGGCACGCGACTATATGAAGGCAGGGCTGCTCGATCGCGGCGAGCAGCTGTTTCGCGAGCTGCTCGACTCCGGAGCGCAGACCGACGAGTCGCTGCACAACCTGCTCGACATCTACGAGCGCGAGAAGGAGTGGGACAAGGCCATCGACGTGGCCCGGCGCCTGTCGCGCAAGGGCCTGAACGGCTCGGCGGAACTGATCTCGCACTACTATTGCGAGCTCGGCGAGGCGGCGCTCGGCGAAGGCGACGAACGCAAGGCGCAGGGACTGGCACGCCGGGCCCTCGACGCGCACCCCGACAGCAGCCGCGCGAGCATGCTGGAAGCGCGCATCGCGACCGCCCAGGGCCGCCACGCCCAGGCCGTGCGCTCCTACCGGCGCATCGAGCAACACGATCCGGAGCTGCTGGCCGAAGTCATCGAGCCGCTGCTCGAGAGCATGATGCGCGAGGGCAACCGCACGGCGTTGCAGAACTATGTCGAGGAGTTGCGCCAACGCCACAACGCCTTCAGCGTGATCCGCGCCGTCACCGAGTTGCTGCGACGGCTCGACAGCGACGCGGCGGCCCGGCAGTTCTTCAAGGAACAGTTGCTGCGCCGGCCCTCGCTGCGGGGACTGCGCGAGTGGGTGCGCGCGGAATCCGAACGCGACGGCTGGGAAGCGCGCGAGGGCGGCCGGGTGGTGCTGGACCTGCTGAACGCGGTGGTCGATTCCAAGCCCGGCTACCGCTGCAAGCAATGCGGGTTCAAGGGCCAGATGCTGCACTGGCAATGCCCGGGCTGTCGCACCTGGAGCAGCGTCAAGCCGATCATCGGCGTGGAGGGAGAATGAGGCACTACCTGTCGGCGGGCCGGCGCCCGTCACCCCTGCCAACCTGGGCAGCAGCGCCCGGCCAGCCATCGCGGCGCAGATCGGTATGACCCGCGCGCGGTCGCACCCGGCTCGATCCGATCAGCCGGGCAACGGGAACGGCACCGACCCACCGCCCGGCCCCCGTATCGTCGTTGCGCTCGACTACGCAGACCCGCGCGCCGCGCTCGATTTCGCCGCGCGGGTGACGCCCGCCGAGTGCCGCCTCAAGGTCGGCAAGGAACTGTTCACGCGGGGCGGGCCGGCGGTCGTCGAAGCGCTGTGCGCGCGCGGCTTCGAGGTGTTTCTCGATCTCAAGTTTCACGACATCCCCAACACGGTGGCAGGCGCGGTGCGGGCGGCCGCGGACCTCGGCGTCTGGATGCTGAACGTGCACGCCGCCGGCGGCCCGGCGATGCTGGAGGCGGCGGCGCAGGCGTTGCCGCGGGGCAAGCGCCCGCTGCTGATCGCGGTGACCGTCCTCACCAGCATGGACGATACGCAGCTCGACGCCGTGGGCTGGCCGGGGCCGGCCCCGGTGCTGGTCCGGCGCCTGGCCCTGCTCGCTGCCCACAGCGGACTCGACGGGGTGGTGTGCTCGGCGCAGGAGGTCGCCGGCCTGCGGGCCGCGCTGCCAGCCGGTTTCCGTTTCGTCACCCCCGGCATTCGCCCGCCCGGCGGCGCGCGCGACGACCAGCGTCGGGTGACGACCCCGGGCGAGGCCATCCGCGCGGGAGCGAGCTACCTCGTGATCGGGCGCCCGGTCACGGCGGCGGACGAGCCAGCGGGCGTTTTGCTGACACTGAATGAGGAAATCGCCGCTACCGGGAGGACGTGAACCCTTCTAGCATCGGCGACGGGCGATAACCACAAGACCCTCGCCCGACTCTCTCAACCGGTTAGTACAAGGAGGTACTGATGGACAGTCGACGACTACACCGAACCCGCGCCTGGCGCGGCGCCCTCGCCGGGTGCGTGCTGGCGCTGACGAGCGCGCTCACCTTCGCCGCCGAGGCGATCAATATCAACACGGCCGACGCCGAGACCCTGGCCTCCGCCCTGCAGGGCGTGGGTCCGAACAAGGCCGCCGCCATCGTGCACTACCGCGAGATGAACGGTCCGTTCCCCTCGGTGGAGGCGCTGAGCGCGGTACGCGGAATCGGCAAGCGCACGGTGGAGATCAACCGCGAGCGCCTGCGCGTGGAGTGAACGGCGGGTGTCGCCGAGGAGCGGCGGGCAGAGCCCGCCGCTCCTGTCGAGCCTGGTACCGAGGGCCGGACTTGAACCGGCACTCCCTTGCGGGAACCAGATTTTGAGTCTGGCGTGTCTACCAATTCCACCACCCCGGCTCGATGGGCAACGGTATAGCAATCGGGCCGGGCGGGCAAGAATGCCGCGGCCCGCACGAACCGTCGGGGCCGGGCTGCGGGGATAGCGGCGGAGGTCGGCTGCGGGCAACGCGAGTTCCACACGGCGAGCCGCGGCACGGCGAAGCGGCGTGGGGTCGTCCGCCCCAAGCGGGCACCGCGACTGGCTAGCCCACCGCCCGCCTCGCTAGAATGCGGCTTTGCCAGCCTGCCCGGAGTCACGGTCGCACCCGATCACCATGCGCGCGAGCGACTTCGTCTATCACCTGCCCGAGGCCCGGATTGCCCAGACGCCGCTCGCCGAGCGTCACGCGAGCCGTCTGCTCGTGCTCGGCGCAACGCTGGAGGATTCGCACGTCGCCCGCCTCGCCGAGTACCTGCGCCCGAACGACCTGCTGGTGTTCAACGACACCCGCGTGTTACCGGCGCGGCTGCACGCGAAAAAGCCGACCGGCGGGCGCGTGGAGTTACTGCTCGAGCGCGTGTGTGGCGTCGACTCGGGACTGTTCCAGGCGCGCGCCGGGAAATCGCTGAGGATCGGGCAGCGTCTGCTCGTCGAGGACGTCGAGGCGCAAGTGGCTGCCCGTGAGCCGCCTTTCGTGCGACTGCGATTCGCGACACCACTGCTCGACGTCCTCGGGCGCTACGGGGAGGTGCCGCTGCCCCCGTACATCGCCCGCCGCCCGGCGGCGG